>NZ_CP141595.1:905000-1205000 GCF_035590735.1 Rossellomorea aquimaris | reverse complement strand
GATGGATGGTTGCGTATCTGCCTCTGGATATAGTCGTGACCGTTGTTTCTGTTCTGGTCCTGCAACGCTTGTATAAGGTGGTTCCGTCAAGGAATTTGAGCTCCTCTTTTAATAAGTAAGTTATATAAAGAAATGGAAATGTGTTTGGGATGGACAGCTGGGTAATGTGGTATACAGCTGCCCATCCAACCACCCATTCAACAACTGAACCCATATAAAAAAACACCCGAAACCATTTTAAAGTATCGGATGTTTCTCACCTTACGTATTGGCTCTTTCATAAATCTTCAAATTCCCATAAATCAAACGCAACTCACGCGCTTCAATCCCCTCTGCTTCAGCAGCCTTCAATAAATATCCGTATAAATGATCCGCTTCGACGGAGAGATTTTTTTCCATGTCCCGTTGTAAGGATGACTTCATGCGATAACCCATTTGATTGATCTTATCGTATTGAGCTTCTTCTATCTTTTCAGCAAGTGGTGCTTTCAAGCTTCTCATAATCGCTGCGGATTCATAAAGGACCCCTTTGATCATATCGGCACCCTCTGCTATTCCCCGAATCGGACCAATCGGTGCACGGTACAGGGATGTGACACCTGAAAGAGTACTGATAAATAAATACTTATGCCACATTTCCTGCTCGATGGTGTCGGATAACCGAAAGTTTGCCTTCGTCCCTGATAATGCCTTTTCAAGCTTCGCGATTCTTTCGGTTCTTTCTCCACTGCGCTCCCCAAAAACAAGGTCATGTATGGGACTTGATTGAATGACCTTCCCTGTTTCATCAAGCGTAGACTCGACAAAGCATAAACCGCCTATCACTCTCTCTTTCCCGAATGCTTCTATAAGATCCTCAACGTGAGACATTCCGTTTAAAAGTGGCAGTATCATCGTATTTTCACCTACGAAGGAGTGAAGGCTCTCGATTGCTCCCTTGAGATGATAGGCCTTGGTTGAAAGGATGATGGCGTCAAAGGGCTCTGCTTTTTCTTCTGCTCTCAGCGTTTTCGGCTTGCAGTGAAAATTACCATGTACACTGTCAATTTGCAATCCATGCTTTTTCAGCTGGTTCTCTCTTCGCTCACGGACGAGAAACGTAACATCCTCGCCTTTCTCTACCAATCTACCACCGAAGTAGCCCCCAACGGCACCTGCACCAACAACTAGTATTCTCATTCAATCCGCCTCCTTTTACTTTTCACATTCCATGTCACTATTCTCCGATATGAAAGCGGATAAATCAAAAATATTGGCTTTTCAGAAAAAAACAAAATAATCAGGAGACACCCCATTCAATACATCAACCCGTACACTAAAAATCGCTCATACTCATTCTTTTCATAATCCCCTGACAAGTTCACTTCTTTCCTCAAGACGAAAAGGGGGTGATCTTCTAAATAATGCACATAATCATCCGAGCTATAGTACAACACGATCTCGATATCACGTGGTGAATGTTCCACTGAAAAGAGGATGTTATTGAGGATCCTCATGAAAATCTGAACGGAAAACGGATTAAAAAAGTAAAATCGGTTATCCTTTGGATGAATTGCATACTCTTCGGCCAGGCAGTGATAGAAGTAGAGATTATCACGTTTGGTATTCGCCTTTTTTAAATAGCTTTCCCGGTTCGCCTCGGCTTCTTCATAAAACTCTTCATTCATTTCAATGCCAACAACGGTGGATTGAAATAGATGGTGGATAAAGAAATTCAATCGCCCTTTTCCACATCCGAAATCAACCACGCGATCGCTGCCATTCAATCTATAATGTCGGAATAGTTCATCCAGTGCTTGATACGGTGTCGGCTCATACCGATGATAATGAAAAGACCGGTGAAACCCCATCTGCAACTCACTCGTTCGAACACCTAATAATTCATCATAATTCTCTTCCTTCATACATACTCCTTCATGAAGGTCCGTCCCTCTCGGACCTCACAATTTAGTAGAGGTAACCAAGCATGTCCAGCCGGCCGCTTGACCATTTTTTGGTACCCAATTGTTTGACCATGAGTTCGGTTATGGTTTCGGTACCGATGCCCCGGGTGATTTGGTTTTGGTCATTTATTTTCATCCAGGTGCACTGGTTGGACACCGATTGGAAGCCATTTGCCTCATATAAGGATGGATCATCAGCAAATAAGAGAAGGAAATCGATGTTACGGCCATCACAGAACCTTTCCAATTCGAAGAGCAGCTGTGATCCGATTCCCAGTGAGCGACTACTTTTTGAAACGCATAAATCGATAATCCCCAATACATTTACAGGTTCACCTTTCAAATTCATGACCCGGTAATCCACCCCAACATGCCCCACTAAACGTTGATCTTCGTTATAAACAAGATACCTGAAATGAGGAATCTGCTTAAAGTAAATTCTATCATCAGGATAGTCATCACCAAAACATTCACATAATAATTCTTGGATTTCAGCTTTCACTTTTCCTTTGATATCATAATCTACTATTTGTTTCACTAGATATTTCCTTTCCTCTTTCACACGTTTGCCTCCTCATTAAATAATATAAGCACTTTCATTGACAAACCTTCAAAATCCTAATACATTAATAATAACAAGGGGAGTAGCGACCGGTAAACGGCTGGTGAATCGTCATCCCGGTATGAAAATACCTGGTTCATCAGGCTTTAGCTCATTCTTCAGCACGCAAGACCTTGGTACAAAAATTTGTGCCGGGGTCTTTTTTATATGCGCTGGCTTGGAGGAGATTATATGGTTTACATTGTTTTTTTACTCGCTGCAGCCATCGTGGTTGCGGCCGCTATTTACCTGAATCAGTTCGGAGATGTCATCAGTAAGAAGTCTTCATTAAGCGGGGCTGTCGTAGGGACATTCCTCATTGCAGGGGCAACATCACTCCCTGAATTAACAACGAGCTTAACGGCGGTTTATATCGATAACCCTGATATTGCTGTAGGAAACATGCTCGGTAGTAATGTGTTCAATCTTTTTATCCTGGCAGTGGTCGATCTGATTTATCGTAAAAAAAGATTGTTCCAAAAGGTAAACAGAAAGGCAAATATTCCTTCTGCCCTATTCGGATTTCTGTTTCTCACGATCATCATTTTCGCCCTTTTCATGCCGGGTTCCATTGAATTTTTTGGCGTTGGGATTGAGATGTTCATCATTATCATTCTATATTTCGTTGCGATGAAATTCGTTTCCAGCGATGATGCTGAAGGAGAATCCGTACTTACAAAGGATTATTCCCTCAAAACGGCCGTTATCGGTTTTATCATTGCTGCACTGGTGGTGTTTGCATCAGGAAGTGTGCTATCGATTGCAGGTGACCAATTGGCAAAGGCAACCGGCTTGAACGCAAGCTTTGTCGGGAGCTTTCTCATCGCTGCTTCGACTTCCCTTCCTGAACTCGTGACGGTTCTTGCTGCTTTTAAACTGGCAAACTATAATATGGCGATCGGCTCTATTCTCGGAAGCAACCTGTTTAACATTCAACTGCTCGTCCTGACCGATGTCCTTTACCGCAAAGGGGCCATCCTTGAAGCAGTGGATACGTCTCATACCTTTGTCGCAGCTTTGGGATTATTGATGACCCTCGTCATCGTCTACCTGCTGCTGCGACCATCGACGGTCATGAATAAGTGGAGATACATGGCTCCATCCTTCATTATAACCGTTTTGTATATTGTCGCATCGTATGTATTATTTTAAACACCAAAAGGCGTGCCCAGGTACGCCTTTACTTTCTAATAGGCTTCAAAATTGTCCGCTGCAAAGGAACCCCGCCCATTGATATATTCCGTTCAATAAACAAATAGGTTCGACCATCCACAATAAATGTTCGACTCCCCTTGTACTCCACATCATTCCCTTGTTGCTCAAGCTCTTTTTTGATTGCCTCAATGTACTCTTCTTCCTTGAAAAATCGTTCTTCAAAGTCGATTTGGATGTGTCCTTTTCGGTAGCCCATCAGCCAATTGAACAAGAATAGCAGAGCAATGCCTGCCAGTACAATCCATATAAATCCCATCAACTCTCATCCCCTCTCCATCGTTCTCTTACCTCATATACGAAGCAGATAGGACTTATGTTTCAATTTTCCCAACATTCCAATCGAAATAGAGTTGTTCAGGCACATCACATGATTCACCACTTCACTTATGATAAATTAAACATGATTGAATCAATGGATAAGGAGTGAATGTTCAATGGCTAATAAAGAACAAGCAAAGCAAGACATTTTAGATGCTTACCATTTCAGACATGCAACAAAGGAATTCGACCCTAACAAGAAAGTGTCCGATGACGATTTCCGATTCATCATGGAAACAGGGCGTCTGTCACCAAGCTCATTTGGATTCGAACCTTGGAGATTCGTCGTGATTCAAAACCCTGAATTGAGAGAAAAGATCAAGAACACTGCTTGGGGAGCATACGGAAAACTGCCTGAAGCCAGTCATTTTGTCGTGATCCTGGCCAGAACGAAAAAAGATACGAAATACGATTCACAATACTTACAGGACCATTTTAAAAACGTGAAAAACCTGCCTGAAGATCATATGGCAAAATATTTAGAAAAAATCGAGCAGTTCCAAAAGGTTGATTTCGATTTATTGGAAGGCAATCGTCCCTTATACGACTGGGCCGGAAAGCAAACCTATTTAGCCTTGGGTAATATGATGACTTCAGCCGCTCAAATCGGTGTCGACTCGTGTCCAATCGAAGGCTTTGACATCGAAAAGATGAACTCGCTCTTAGATGAGGAAGGATTGTTGGAAGATGGTCGTTTCAGCATTTCCGTCATGGTGGCATTCGGTTACCGGATGAAGGATCCAGCACCGAAAACGCGTCGGCCTTATGAGGATATCGTGAAGTTTGTTTAATGAAAAGAAAAGGAATCCGGGTTATCTGCCCGGATTCCTTTTCTTCACATTTACCCAGCATCTATATTTAAAGATTTATGCAATTCTATATAAACCGTCGTCCCTCTATTCAATTCACTTTTCACTTGAATATTACCCTTCATAGAATGAACAATAATGTTTGCCGCCATCACCCCTAAACCAGTTCCTTCGTTCTTCGTCGTAAAAAATGGTTCTCCAAATCGTTGGATCTGCTCCTTGGTCATCCCCAATCCTGAATCAGTTACGGCAATAATGAGGTTTTCATTCACTATCATCTCTACTGAAAGCTTCCCGCCTTGTGGCATGGATTCTATAGCGTTATTCATAATATTTCCGATACATTTCCGAAAACTATGGGCCTGGCCTTCTACATATATATCATCAATGAGTTGATGGCTAAATGAAACATGTTGAGCCAATGGTTCTACCATCTCTATTAGTTCCACAATCGAATGTTTTACATTGATACGCTCTATTTTATCAGGTGTTGAGTTGGTAAAAGTCAGATAGTCTTCTATGACGTGAGTAGCTTGATCGATTCCTTTCAAGGATAAATCAATAAACTGCTTTTGAAGTTCTTCATCTTTTTCCTCACGCACCAGCTGCAGGAATCCTTTGGAGGAAGTTAAAGGATTTCGCACCTCATGGGAAATACTGGCCGCTAATTGACTTACAACCTGAAGCTTTTCATGTTGAGACAATGTTCTTCTCATTATGATTAGCTTTCGGATCATCTCAGCAATCATAACTGAGATAATGGTTGCGACTAGAGGAATGACTACAAGATATATGTGTTCATTCCTTGTGATTTCCGCTTCATAAACATATCCAAACACCAGATTGAATACAGTCATGCTAAAACAGATCACCACGGTGAAAAGCATTTTTACTTTTTTCTTAGCACGTAGAAACCCCTTGGAAAACGCTGCCAAAATTAAAAACGTAATAAAATAATTCAGAATGACAAGGTGAATAAGTCCACTACCTATGAACAAATACCGCAATAAGATGATGACCATCATTAAAACAAAGGAAACTAGTGGACCAAAATATAAACTTGCCAAGAAAAAAGGAATCCTTCTTAAATCAACATAAACACCGGCCGTAAGCTTATAACTAAACAACACACATAACAAAATCGTAATGGTTGAAAGAAATATGACGATACCTTTTGAAGGGGTCTTCTTTTTGAAATCAAAATACAATGCAAAGGCTAGTAGTCCTACGATAATAAATAAAAAGTTTAATAATAAGTTCGTTAAAGCAGAATCAACCATATGAAAACACCCCCTATCTCATTTCTATCAAAATTACCGGTCAGGAGTGAATTTTTTGACTACAATTCGTTACCTCTTCCTTTAATAATTGAGTGGAGGCAGAACTTCCGCCAATCAATTCACCCTTCTCATTAAATAGTGGATGACAGGTAACATCATACTCATAAGTACTATCTGATAGGGGAAAGGAAATTTTCTTTCTAATCAATTTTCGTTGTTTTATGACCTTTTGTTTTATTCTCATTAACTCTCTGGTACCATCATTATCTTCTAGCTCCACATCCCTTCTGCCAATCACGAAAACAGGATCGAAATCCGGGTGGGGATTAAAAATCCAAGTATATCTGAGCTCTAGATCAAAATGGGCAACAATCATGGGGGAATCTTGCAGGGCAAAATAAAACGGACTAACCTCTAATTCGAAGATGGACACATGAAAGTTCAATATATTGGCCAAGTCCTCTGCCAGCTTCCTACTTGGTACTCTTACACCATTTTCAATCTTTGAATAATAGGATCTGTCGATGTGAACTAGATGTGCAATCTCTTCTTGGCTATACCCTTTGATTTTCCTTAATCTTTCCAGCCAATTTCTTTTCTGGTGACTCACTCGCATCCCTCCTGTAAAGCAACCTTTCTAGTTCTATTATACTGATTCTAAATTCAAAAACTATGTGACTATTTTGTCACTATTGCAAAAAAACGTAAAACCGACTAAAAGACCTATAATTAAGGAAAAATCAGAAAAAATTTTCTAGTAAAATGGAATAATACACTCAGCACTCTTTCTATCAAAAAAAAGAACCTTGGGAATACTCCCGAGGTTCTTCTATTATTTACTAAACCAGTCCGCTCCCTCATCCATGTGAACAAAGGGAATATCCGTATCCACCTCACCAATGATCTTTTCAAGGACAACATCTTCTCCTTCAAGCCACCGGGCAAAATCAAAAACAACCGGTTCCCTGTCCCCACCCAAGGAAAACCAAGCCTTCATTTCGTTAGGAAAGTAAGCAGATGTATGGATGGTGCCGGCCCAGCTTCCGTATAAATCGGAGAACACGCCTTTATCCGTATCATTCATTAAGCGGAAAGCTTCATGTGCATCCGTAGCCTGCTTACTTTGAATGATACTTAATCGCCGCTTCGAATCGACCAGATGATTTCGATTTTCATGGGTCATCACTTCAAAATGATTCGTACATGCATTAGACTGCCGGATCTCCACGCCACGAGGAGACGTTTCAACAATAAACGTTTCACCGCTTCTGTCATACACCACATAACTAAACGAGTGCCGGTGAGGAATTTCTTTTAGCATCTCAACGGCTTCCGATACATCTCCACATGATTCGAGAATCAAACGTCCAATCATACAGCAAATAAAGCCATCCCCTGGATTTTTACGATGCATGAAGTTATATCCAATTGCCAATCCTTTCTCATTCATACCGTCCATCCGTCCCGTTACCCGCTGACTCGGTCCGATGACACTATACCCGCCATCCGTCGGTTGGAAAAACGTATACCTTCCCTCATACGTCTTCGGATGATAATCATAATTTCGGATCAAATAATGTTCACCTGTCATAATCGAGCAGCCCGACTTCGTATATTCAACACGGTATCCGCCAAACTCCTGCAGCACTCTTTCCATCGACCACCTGAGCGCTTCCTGTAATCCGATAAGCTCGTTCCATACCCCCGGAGCAAATTTAACGATCGCCTGCTTCGCTTCCTCAATATTAATGGAGAAACGGGGCTTTCTTACCTTCCACTGATTCTCACGATTTCTCACTGTGATCGAATCCTTTATCCTTAACCCTTGCATATAACCAAAATCGTAATGAGATCCACGGAATTGAATCACATCGCTATGTATTGTTTTCATGAATGCCCCTCTTTTTTGTAAGACTGTTTTCTCTAAGGATAATAGAAAGGAAGGGAAAAATAAAGAATCGGAATCCTGGTAAATCCGCCTTTCAACTTGTGAAATACCATACTCCTAAGTAATCTGGAAATGGCACATCGGTTATGGTTTGGTTGGTTTGTACCTGGTACAATCACTCTTCAATGTACCAGGTACAACCATAACCTCATGTGCCTCGTACCGCTCCATCTCCCATATACACAAAAAGGAACGGCCCCAACGTCCGTCCCTTATTCCATCATTTCTTCTCGATAATCTCATCAATAATCCCATATTCCTTCGCCTCATACGCACTCATGAAATAATCACGATCGGTATCAAGGGCAACTTTTTCAACGGGCTGGCCCGTTTTTTCTGCAATGATTTCGTTGATGTGCTGTCTTAGCTTCAGAATCCGCTTTGCTGAAATCTCAAGGTCTGTAGCCTGCCCACGGGCACCACCCAGAGGCTGATGTATCATGATTTCGCTGTTTGGTAAGGCAAAACGTTTACCTTTTGTCCCTGCAAGCAGCAGCATCGCCCCAAAGGAAGCCGCCATTCCGGTACAGATTGTTCGAACATCGGGACTTATATAGTTCATCGTATCAAAGATGGCGAACCCTGCTGAAGTAGAGCCACCCGGGCTGTTGATATATAAGGAAATGTCTTTCTCCGGATCGTCTGCAGCCAGAAATAATAGTTGGGCGACGATGCTGTTTGCCATCTGGTCATTCACTTCATCACTCACCATGATGATCCGGTCTTTTAACAATCGTGAGTAGATATCGTAGGATCGTTCCCCTTTGCTTGACTGTTCAATGACATAAGGTATTGTATTCATCCTTGCTTCCTCCTTCATTCGTTATGCAGCTAGTGAGAGGACGCTTGAAGGAGAGCCAGACGTTCTTACAAATTGCCCTTGGGCAGGGGCATGTGCAAGCAGGATTGGAATGTATGCCAAAAGAAGACTGGGATCCTGCGCCATCAGGCTGCGGTATAAAATCGCGTTCAACTCCTCCTGAAGAGTTTCACTCCAGTAGGTTTGAACCCCGCTTACGTCTTCATCATCGGAGTATTTTTTCAGCTTTTCCCTCGATCGATTCAGCAAGGCTTTCACAGCGGTTTCCGTCATCCCCAGAACATCTGCCACTTCAGAAATCTTGAATTGAAACGCTTCTTTCAAAACAAAGGTGACTAACTGTTTGGGGGTCATCTTTCTCGAAAGCTTCTCTATGGTTTCAAGACTGATCCCCTCTTTAGGAAAGTCTTCAGCCTTCACTTCCGGGACTCCGCCAATCGATTCCTTACTCTGTCTGCGGACTTTATCCACCCATAGATGATAAGCGATTTTATTAAGTAAGGAAGACCTCCACTGTTGAGCAGGGTAATGACTAAGTGCCTTACAGATGGACTCTTGAGCCAAGTCCTCACCGTCCCATTTGCTCTTCGTCAGAAAATAGCAGTATCGATAGAGCTTGGGAACAAGCTCTTCCATGACTTCATCATTTGGCTGTCCTTCATTCTTTTTTAAGCCAGACCTCGTTTGCATCGTTCTCACTCCTTTGAATCCTCTCATACTTATAACGGATGAATAGGTGAAAAAGATATGGGTGAAAGATATTTTTATCTATATTATATCCAACAGTACTGGAATGGGTAATAAATTGGTTTATGCAGCGTGAATTGTGCTAAAGTTGAGTCATAAAAATAGATGACGGAAAAGAGGATTAGTGATGATTTCAATACTTGTCGTGGATGACGATCCCCATTTACGTAAGCTTATACGTGTTCATTTAGAGCAGAATGGCTACTTGGTTACTGAAGCACAAGATGGGGACGCAGCTTCTGTCATTCTTGAAGCACAGTCGATCGATTTGGCGATTGTCGATCTGATGATGCCGAATAAGGATGGTTTTCAATTGGCAAAGGAAATCCGGGAGTACTACGATATCCCGATTATTATTTTAACCGCCAAAGACAGTCTTGCGGATAAAGCAAAGGGCTATGAAGCCGGAACCGATGATTATATGGTAAAGCCCTTTGAAAAAGAAGAGCTGCTCTTTCGTGTACAAGCGATCCTGAGGAGATTTCACCGTGCAGCTTCCCAGAAAATCCGTCTCAATGAGATGATCCTCGATAAACGATCATACGAAGTGAAGGACGGATTAAAAACCATCATTCTTCCTCTTAAGGAATTTGAACTATTATATTATTTAGCAACCTTCCCTAACAGAACCTTTTCACGGGAAGAGATCATTCAGCAAGTATGGGGAATGGATTTTGAAGGGGATGACCGAACGATTGATGTCCATATCAAGAGGCTCCGTGAACGGTTCCGTCATTCCGATGATTTCTTGATAACCACTGTTCGTGGAGTCGGCTATAAATTGGAGGTGACCTGAATGCGCTCCCTTTATGTACGGATTGTCGTCGTCACCCTTCTAATCATGATGACGAGCAGTGTCATTGCTTTCATTGGGTCGAATCTTTACTATCAGCATATTTTAAAGCCTGCCAACGACGAAAAGAATACTGAGATCGCGAAAGACATCGTTGATTTATATAATGCCGCTTCAATGGATGCTCCTGTTTTTTTTCAGAAAACAGCGAAGCTCAGCTATCAATTTTATGTAACAGATGGCAAAGCTCCCGGAACATTCTACGGAGAGGACTTTCGTGACCGAAACCTTTCTCCAGAAATTGTAGAAAACGTTGTGAACGGCTCCACTTATCATGGAATTAGGAATTATCCATCTACCACATTTGTGACTGGATTTTTCTCAAACGAATTAACCAACAGCATTGGTGTTCCGATTGAAATTGACGGAAAATCCCATGCCATGTTCATGAGACCCAATGTGAAACAACAGTTTAATGAAATTCATATTCTTTTATCTGTCCTGCTTCTTTTTACGATACTGCTCAGCATGCTGATCGTTTTCTTCAGTACCCGCTATCTTGTGAAACCGATACGGGAATTGACCAATGCCACGAAGAAAATTGCCGGTGGTGAGTATTCGATTCAATTGAATGAAAGCCGCAAGGACGAAATCGGCACCCTTGCCCGGTCCTTTACATCCATGAGCCGGCAGCTGATGCAGATGGAGAATATGCGACAGGAGTTCGTTTCAAATGTATCACATGAAATCCAAACGCCCCTGTCCTCCATGAAGGGCTATGCCAATCTGCTTCTCTCCCCTTCCTTGTCGGAAGAGGATCGGGAACATTACTTAAAGGTGATTGAATCAGAAAGCACCAGGTTGTCGAAGCTGAGCAAGCAGCTGCTGACCCTCGCTTCTCTCGATAAGGATAATGGATTGATTAAACATGAACCCATTAACATGGCACAATTGCTCCATGGTCTCATGAGACAAACACGATGGCTGTGGGAAAGAAAAGACCTCGCTGTGTCCATCCAAGCCGATGATGTGACGTATAACGGTCACGAAGAGTTGATTTATCAGGCATTTGAGAACCTGTTAGCCAATAGTATCAAATACACTCCCCCAGGGGGCGAAATCAACCTGTACCTCCAAAAACATCACAGGGGGTTCAGATTTATTATTCAAGATAGCGGAATCGGAATTCCTCCTGAACACCAGGAAAAGATATTTGAACGTTTTTACAAAGCGGATTCCTCACGAAGTAAAGAAAAGGATAGCAGCGGCCTTGGCCTTTCCATTGTCAAAAAAATCATCACCCTTCACCATGGTGAAATCCATGTTGAGAGTAAGACCAATAAAGGAACCACCTTTACGGTGACTCTTCCTTAATCCTTTGTTCATCTTCCGTTCATACTTCTTTTTTAACATTAAGGAGAAGTAATGAAAGGGAAGGTGATTTTTTTGTTTCTGGCATGGAAAGAAATGCGTCATGCGAAGATGAAGTTCTTATTAATTATTGGCATCATCACATTAATCACAAGTCTGGTTCTATCAATTTCGGGACTTGCAAATGGATTATCGGTGGATAACGCTTCGGCTATAAAGAACATGCCTGCTGATACCTATGTTGTGGAAGCGGGCGACACTCATCAGCTTGAACGATCACAGTTAACAAAACAAGATACTTCTTCTATAAAAGGGGGATCTCCTCTTGGTCTGAAAATGGTGGAGATCAACAAGGAAGGCAGGACCGTAAATGTAAGCCTGTTTGCCGTTGACCCCGATAGTGCTTTCATGCCAATTTCAACAGATCTCCCGAAGCTCGCACCCTATGAAGTGCTTGCCGATCCGAGCCTGAAGGAAGAAGGGTTAGAGATAGGAGATTCATTCGCCTATGAGGATAAAAAATGGATAGTTAAGGGATTTACTGAAAAACGATTCAGCTACGGGCACACGCCGGCCATTTTTACATCTCTAGAAACATGGGAGGATCTTTTTGAAGATTCGCTCACATACCAAGCCATTCTATTTACTAATGAAGGATCGATAGACACGCCTTCTGAAATGGATATCGCGTCTAAAGAAGACATTCTATCCAATGTGCCCGGCTACTCTGCAGAACAAGGCTCACTGAATATGATGGTGATCTTTCTACTCATCATATCAGCGATTGTCCTAGCCACTTTCTTCTATGTCATGACCCTGCAAAAGCTTCACCAATACGGTGTTCTAAAAGCGATCGGGACGAAAGCGGGCATTCTTCTCCGTGCACTATTCGCGCAAATCTCCACCCTTACCATCGCAGGTATCGTTGCAGGGAATGTCGTTACCTATGGACTTACATTAGTGATTCCTGCAGGCGTACCTTTTGAATTATCGATCAACATGATTGTATTCAACAGTGCATTAATTCTACTGATGGCGTGGATCGGTTCACTCCTATCCTTCAGAAGCATTGTGACTGTGGATCCATTACAAGCAATCGGGAGTGTGAAATAAGATGACAGCCATTTTAGAGCTAAATGATGTGAGCAAAACATATGAACAAGGAAGTGAGAGGCTGACGGTTTTGGACCATGTGTCCATGAGGGTAAACCCAGGTGAGTTCGGTGCCATATTAGGACCTTCCGGATCGGGAAAGAGTACACTTCTTTCCATCATAGGAGCCTTAACCAGTCCGTCAAGTGGCGAAGTGAAAATGAATGGGCGAAACGTCCACAATCTAAACGAGAAAGAGCAAACATCCCTCCGCCTCAAGGAAATCGGCTTTATCTTTCAACAATCAAACCTGGTTCCTTTTTTAACGGTGGAAGAGCAATTAATGTTTGTAGGAAAGCTGAACAAACAGGGGGACAGTCTTCGGAAACGAGCAGGGGAATTATTGTCCCATCTCGGATTGGCAGAACGATGCTCCCATTACCCTGAACAGCTTTCAGGTGGCGAACAGCAACGGGTTGCCATCGCCCGTGCCCTCATGAACGAACCGAGATTGATTCTTGCAGATGAACCCACTGCAAGCCTGGATCAAGCACGCGGTAAGTCAGTGGTGGAACTTCTCGCCAAGGAAACGAAGGAAAGAAATATCGCCACCATCATGGTGACACATGATGAAACCATGATCGGGGATTGTGATTGGGTGTACCGGATGACGTAATAAGAAAGGAGTGCCTGGCTTATCATGAGTCAGGCACTTTTTTATCATGAATTCCTTTTCTCTAACAATACCTTTAGCTTCTCCGGTTCATCCACTCGCAAGGCAACCTCCGATACCACCTGTTTTCTCCCCATAAACATCGTGGCTTCCACTGGTTCCTTCAAAGATAGAACGACTTGTGGATGAATCTCTTCAAAGTCTTTATGCATGAAAACGAGTGCTTCTTTGTCCGCCTCTTTTCCCCATTCGATTTTTCCGATTTGATTAAGGGGGAACTCCATACGTTGCATCAATCCTTGCGTCACATAAAGATGACCATTTTTCACTTCAAGCGGATGCAGTCTGGTAATCTGAATTTCAGCTATAAACAATAGAACGGTATAAACGTTCAGAATCAGGAGAATGAAAGACAGAATCGGAAACTTGGAATGAAGCCACCAGTGGATACCGATCGTCTCTATCACGACGGCATGGATGAGCATGATGTTCATGGCAACGGCACTGGTCTTATGATGCATTGTTACAGCACCATCATGGACAGCCGGTTTACGGCACCAGCTGAATAGAGCATAGTAAACCATTAACACCTCTGAGGAAAGAATCCGGATCAGAATATGTGTGGTCACTTTCTTCTCTACTACAGGAAGGAAAGAAAAGATCGGTCCTACTCCAGATGATCTCATGGCAGATCGAATTTCGGGAAATTTTCGAATGGCGAAGAAGATAAGTCCCAACTCTGCTGCCAGGAATAATACTTCCAATCCTATCCCTGAATATAGCAGGATGGTAAACGGTGCAAATAATTCTTCAGGAATAATAAATCTGGCTAAAACCAGGCCGAATACCATCAACCCAACTACTTGCTTCTTCGACAGTTTAAACGCGGCATAGGCAAGGACCGGGGAAATAACCATCAAATCCAATAGAGATCCTATGACTACCCCACTTTCCAATTCAATCGAAAGAAATCGTTGAACAACGGGTTGATACAATAATAGATTGCTAAGGAGAACGACACCTAACAGGGCAATCGCCCATTTGGCTAATTTTGTTTCACGCAGGACCATGAAAACTCCCCATTCCAAAATTAATTCCATATACTTACATTATAACTCTTCCAGCTTTTTTCGGAAATCCTCATCTCTCAATATTTTCAAATTAAATCCGTTTAAATTGTTTACGACCTTTTGACGTTCCACTTCCTCGAGATCATTGGCAAAAAAAACGATCTCCGTCGAGTTTCCATCTCTATCTGTTGCGTATGCAGCATTCGTGGCAACGAATAATGAAGACCCTCCTTTTTGCCCAGCATGCTTTAACCATTCCTGGTTCTTAGGATTTTCCATTATTCCTTCCATCACCTTATCCAATCTTTCCTGTGTTCCTTTTGTAAAATACGTCTTCGAATTCAGTTTTCCCATGATTTCTGCATATTCAGCCGTCGTACTTTTCGTCAGTCTGTCTGACCATATTTTCTGAATGCTCCTATCCATATGACGGTTTTCAATGTATATATGCTTTTCTCCATTTGATAATGAAGTGAAAATACTATGGGAAAGATCGATGTACTCTTCTTTAGACATCTTTCTCAGTTTGTTTTCTATCTGATTCTCTGAATAAGCAGGATACTTATTTTTTATATAGGCGGGGATCAGCATGGCTGAACTGCTAGGGTATAGAGGCTCATGGTCTTCCATTTTCATCTCTTCCCGTACTTTATTGATGTTGTCGATTCCCAGTAGGTTCATCATATATTCGGTGTTAGCATTGGAGCTGAATAAAATCATGCCTTTCACAACATTTTCCAGGGTTGATGACCCGTCTCGAAGCAACCCTTCTTCTTTAGAGTAATGAATCCAGCTTTCATGTGCTCCTCCGTCTGTATTAGGAATATAATATTGATCTAATTCTTCTAATGACACCTTTTTTGATGGATCTAATTTTCCTTCATCACACTGTTTGGCGTACTCAATTGCAACCATGATTTTCACCGTACTTGCCAACGGGAACATTATATTTTCCCGGATAGCAGTTACGTTTTGTCCGTTCCGGAATACGGTTAAGCTGCTATTATTGTGGTTCTTTAGGTAGTTTAATAGATATTCTGGATCTTCTTTGGTCAAATAGTGTCTAGCTGCCACGATTACACCGATTCCAATGACAATACAGATACCAACTATAATGAAAGCAATCTTCATCCAATTCACTCCTGTCACAACCTTGATAGTTTATCTACGAATAAAAAAAGGAAAATGTTTCATTTTACTTCCATAAAAAAAAGACCCATCCAAATATTGATGGATGGGTCTTTGTCGATTATGCTTCCTGCCTTTTGGCTGCTTGATTATTTTTCAAGAACATATAAAACGAAGCAGCAAAGATGATGATGTACCCGATGACACTCAACACATCCGGTATCTGTCCGAATAAGAAGATGCTGATCATGGCGGAATACACGACGGTTGAATAGAAAAAGATTGATATTTCTCTTGCCGGTGCGAACTTATAGGCAATCGTGATTCCAAACTGACCAACTGTCGCAAATACGCCTGCGGATAACAGATAGATCCACTGTTTCACGCTCATCGGTTCATAAAAGCCAATTACGAACGGGAGAAGCACAACCGTCGTAAAGAAAGAAAAGTAAAAGACTACCGTATAAAATTTCTCCCTGCTCCCTAACACACGAAGGACCGTATATGCCCCTGCTGCGAAAATAGCCGAGAAAACCCCTGCTAGATAAGGGATCGTATCGAAGGAAAATGCAGGCTTGATGATGAACAGTGTCCCGATAAAAGCAATGATGATGGCCACCACTTGAAACACCCGGGTCCTCTCCCTCAAGAAAATAGCAGAGAAAATGATGGTCAGGAACGGACTGAGCTTGTTCAACATATCTGCATCGGATAGCACCAGATGATCAATTGCATAGAAGAACAAGACGATCCCGACAGCACCTAAACTGGAGCGCAGCAACAGCAGCTTCTGATTCTCTTTCTTACCGAATAAGCGCTCCTTATGATAACGGACAAAACCGAATGCGATAAATGCAGAAACGATGTTCCTGAAAAATGTTTTTTGAATCGTCGGCACATCTCCTGACAGCTTCACGAACGCCGCCATCAGTGAGAAACCAAACGCTGATAGAAGTAACAGGAGTATTCCTTTATTTCGATCTGACATAACTTCCTCCAATGATTAACGATTTAGCAACTTAAATAGTGTAACAAATTCACTGTGATTGTTGGAGGAAATCAGCTTGAATTTTTTACTCCCTATACATGAGAAAATACACTCATCCCTAAATAGAGAGAGTGTCTATTGTTCGATCATTGAATTTTTTTCTTTCTCTTAATTCTCCAGTATCTCCTTAATTCTCTTTAAATCCTTCTTATTCGCTTTTTTCATCATGGTGGACATAAGTGGAGTCATCCATTTTGAGAAACCAGTGGGATTCCCTTTGTTTTGAAGGGTCATCCTTGTCAGCTGGTCATCAACCGCTTCCCACGTATAGGTCGTTTCCATAGGGAACGGGCCGTTCGCTGTTTTCATGACAAGTTTTTCCCCTGGTGAGTACTCTTTTATTTCATATACATAGGATAGTTCCCTGCCTAAAAATTTTGCTTTAAATGCGATTTGGGAATGAATGGACAAGGGCTGATTCGTTAACCATTCGGCTGAATCAATATTGACGTACCACTCTGGTGCGTTATCAGGGTCAGCTGCATATTCTGATACCTTTTGATGTGGACAGCGAATTGTGATATCTGTAAAAACATCTACCATTTTCTTTATCTCCTTTAACTTCATAAAGCATAAGATGCCACTGTATTTATTTCGATTCAACATAATTTTTCAGAAGTGTGCCAAGCAGATATTTCCATCCTTCAGAATGTTTTTCTTCCCAATCGTCTTCGATGACTCCTGAAGCAGCATGGGATAAATGAAGTAAAGTGGATTCACCTTTTTCAACGAGCCTATACGTATAAGCACTATTGACTGCGCCTTGCATGCCAAGATGCCCGTGAAGACGGATTTCTTCCGGAGCGTTTACGTAATACACCGCTCCCCACAGAGCCCCTTCATTTTCACGCCATCTCTCAATGAATTGCCCGCCAGGTACAGGATCGAATGTGAATTGTGAACTTACTCCCTCAGGAGCCAATTTAAACTCCCACCAATCCCCCGCTTGCTCGGTTAACGCTTTAAATACCTGATCCCTTGGTGCATCTATCATCACTTCTTGCTCAATACGAAAAACTTTACTTTGTTCCATTCCTTCTTCTCCCCCTTTGTTTTCTGCCAATGCCCGTAACTTTAACAGCGAATTGGCGGTAGACTCCATATACTTTCCTACCCACCGATTGTGCATTTCCTGCAGTGGAACCGCGTTAAGATAATTCCGTCTATACTTGCCTTCCCGCTTCACCACCACCAAATTTCCTTCCTCCAAGATCGTCAAATGTTTCATGATCGCATATCTAGTCACCTCGGGAAAATGCTCATTCAGCTCACCGGTTGTTCTTGCTGACTGTTTCAACAGGTCCAGGATTTCCCTTCTTATCGGGTGCCCCAGCGCCTTAAATAAAGTGGAAAGTTCGTCCTTCATATTAACGATCCTTTCATTTTGTTTTACATGTGAACGATTGGTCACATATAATATGTGACTTTATAGTAACATGATGAACAAGGTGAATCAAGAGCGAATAAAAACTGTCCAGCTTATTCATACTAAAGCCCCTTTACGTCATCCGCAAAGGGGCTGTCTATCCTTATTTTTTCATAATCGGAATCCATATCTCACAACGATAATTCTCGTCATTCGGGTTTCCAGGCGGGTACAATTCAAACTCCGGTCCTCCGCCATGTTCATACCCGGTAGAGGGAAACCATTCAGAGTAGATTCGCTTCCATACTCCTTGGATTGCATGTGGCATCGGACCAACAGATTCAAAGACTGCCCAGGTTGCAGCCGGAATCTCTTTTACCTCCAATGAACCATCTTCCTCACTCTTTTTCTCCGCACCGATAAAATAGGTGAACTCTTCATTGGGATGGTCAAACTCCATACAGATCCCGAGCATCTCGTTATTTCCTGCAGCTTCACAAATCAACTTGTCTAAGTCAGTCGTGTTCACTTCATCCCAAAATGCAGGGATGTCTTTCAAATTCTCACCGTTACAGGTAGAAACTCTTTTTCCTTTTCCAATCACTTGAAATGCTTCTTTATCTACAATTTTATAATCCATTTCGACTTCTCCTTTAAGCTGTATTTGGAAGGATATTCGCGGAAATGCCTTCAAGGAGGTTCCAGCTTCCCTTACTTGGGACGGCGAAACTCCATGGGCCTTCCGAAAGGCTTTCGAGAAGGATTCCGGTGTTTCATATCCGTACTTGAAAGCAACGTCAATGACCTTTGCATTCTGGTTGATCAGTTCCTGGGCGGCTAATGTTAGCCTTCTCTTCCGGACATAATCAGCCACTGTATACCCGGTTACAAGAGAAAACAGCCTTTGAAAGTGAAACTTTGAACTGAGTGACAACCGGGCAAGTTCTTCCATCCTGACTTCCCCGTCCAAGTTGTCCTCTATATACTGAATGCAATCATTCATCCTGTGCAGCATTTCCACTCGAGTTTCTCCTCCCCGCTATCTAAATGTATCATCCTGAATTTGTGTCATCCTGTCATTCTGTGCTTTTGTGTGACCGGTGGCTATATAATGATATGACCACGGTGTTTACCGATTAAATTTCACCTGCAGAACATATACTACACTACGGCTACCGAAACTCTACTTCTACAAACGCCCATCTATATCCTTCTTTTTTCATTTCAATATATTGACACGAAACCATATGGTGTTATATTATAAAAACGAAACCAATTGGTGTTACTTATTCCTAAAGAAAGCAGGAGACATTCATGAAATCAAATCAATTAGAAGATATTAAACAAACCGTTCTATTCAAAGCTCCCATCCAAAAGGTATGGGACGCAGTTTCTACGTCAGATGGGATTTCCTCTTGGTTCATGCCCAATGATTTTGAACCGGAAGTAGGTCATGAATTTCATATTCAATCCCCTTTTGGACCCTCTCCTTGCAAGGTATTGGAGATTGATCCTCCCCATAAGTTGTCTTTTTCATGGGATACAGATGGCTGGGTTGTTTCTTTCCTTTTAAAAGAGGTAGGAGATCAAACAGAATTTACGCTTATCCATGGCGGCTGGAAACATGATGATGCGGTCGTTTCCAAAGCTAATGAAAAAAGCACTGTCATTCGCGACAGAATGACCAACGGTTGGGTTGGCATTGTGGATGAGAAGCTGAGAAAGGTAGTAGAAGGTTAAATGCCTGCTGTTAAACATGATGTGTTTCAAGCGATTGCAGACCCGACCCGCCGGGAAGTGCTTCGACTACTTTCTGAAAAAGAAATGCCCATTTCTACTCTGACTTCCCATTTCCCAATGAGCCGGACTGCCATTGCAAAGCATCTCACCATACTTTCTGAAGCCGAATTGGTATATGGAAAAAAAGTCGGCAGGGAAAAAATCTATCGCCTGCAGCCTGAGCCGTTGGCAGAATTAAAGGACTGGTTAGCGTATTACGAACAGTTTTGGACCAACAAGTTGTCCAAACTTAAATATCTTGTCGAGGACGAAGATTGATCATAAACAGGGACGGACCTTTCTCAAGGTCCGTCCCTGTTTATTTTTTACAAGTTAGAGAATAGGAACTATATCTAAACCGTCTATTCTCACTCTCTTAAATCATATATATAAGTAGTGTAGCTTCGGCTTAAGGGGGAGAAATAAATGAAGAATAGAGCTGATAATCACAATTACGGTGATCTTTCTTATCCAGATGACATGGTATCCATTGTGAAAAATGGATTGGTTCCCACACATGAACCAAAGAATGTGATTATTATAGGGGCAGGCATGGCAGGTCTGGTGGCAGGCTCCCTTTTGAAAAAAGCAGGTCATACCGTTACGATCCTCGAAGGAAATGATCGCATAGGCGGAAGGGTATATACGTTGCGTCAGCCTTTTTCAGAAGGCCAATATCTCGATGTAGGTGCTATGCGATTTCCGGAAACGCATGATTTAGTATTCGAATATATTCGTAAATTCAACTTACCAACAAATGAGTTTATAAATAAGAGCGATCTCTATCTCGTGAATGGAATCCAGACGACAGATTCCAACTACAACACTAACCCTGATATTTTCAATTATCCTTTACCTCCTGAAGAACAGGGGAAAACGGCCATTGAATTATTATCGTCAGCTGTAAAGCCGTTTTTAGACTTGTACGAAAAAGCAAGCCCTGAAGAACAAGAAAGGCTGCGAATCAAGTTTGATCATTATTCATTTGATGTCTTCTTACGATTCAATCCGATCGGAACGTCCCTTTCCCCGGAAGCCATCCGGATCGTAAAGGTCCTATTGGGCATTGAAGGATTTCCGGAACTAGCATTCGTTGATATTCTCCTGGACATTGTCCGTACGGTTTTCAATGATAAATTAAAGTTTTATGAAATTGATGGAGGGAATGATAAACTTCCATACTCCTTTTTGCCAGAACTCCAGCAGAATATCCTCTATTCCCAAAAAGTTCATGGGATCATTCAGAAGGATGATGGTGTTGAAGTCATAGTGAGGGACCGCACCACAAACCGTTATCATCGTTTTCAAGGGGATTACACCATCGTTACGGTTCCTTATTCTGTTTTTCAATTTATTGATGTCCACCCCCATGAATCGATTTCCTTTCATAAATGGAAGGCGATACGGGAACTTAATTATGTGTCGTCTGTAAAGATCGGATTGGAGTTTAGATCAAAGTTTTGGGAAACCTATAAAATTGGAAATATCATAACAGATCTTCCCATCCGGTATACGTACCGCCCTAGTCATAATATTGGAGTCGCCGGCCCAGGTGTCATGCTCGGTAGTTACAGCTGGGGACAAAATGCAAATCTTTGGAATAGCTTGCCTGAGGATGAACGGATTCGTGAAGCACTCCAGGGACTTTATAAGATATATGGCGATCAGGTTTACAAAGAATTTTCCACCGGTGCCTCCTATAGCTGGGGAGAAAACCAGTTTTCCGCAGGTTGCTTTACCCTATTCGCTCCCAACCAGGCTTCGGACTTTTCTGATCATCTGTACTTACCAGAACACCGCATCCACTTTGCCGGTGAGCACACATCCCCTTTCCACGGCTGGGTAGAAGGGGCAATCGAATCCGCCATCCGTGCGGCCTATGAGGTCAATAACAGAAAGGACTGAAGGAGGGACGGACCTTTGAGTCAAAGGTCCGTCCCTCCTATTTAGTAGATTTTCGCCATAATGACCATTGAGATGAATACCGTCATGATGATGAGGCTGGTCATGATATTCAGTAGATTCATTGCAGTCAGGTGGATCATGTCAAATTGCAGAACCGTCATAAAAATAAGGTGATAGAATAGGATGGCGAAATACGAGTAAAAGATCCCCTTCTCCCTGATCACCTTCATCCGCTCATCCTTTTGCTTGAACTGTGGATAGAGATAATGCATGCAAAAACTCAAAACAGTCAAGGACATGGGAGTAAGAGCGAAATATGGAAATTCTTCTGCCGTTATGCCGACAAAGAACAAGAAAGCAGTCTGTAAGGCAAGAACCCAACCTAAAATCAGATATCCTTTTGTTAGCACTATTTCTTATCCCCTTTCTCTTCATACATAAAAATCTCTTCAATTGACGCTTCAAATACATTTGCCAGCTGAAAAGCCAGATTTAAAGAAGGGTCATACTTCCCTTTTTCAATCGAGATGATGGTTTGCCTCGAAACACCTAATCTCGCTGCCAATCTTTCCTGTGAGTATCCAAACGTCTTCCGGTATTCTACTAGTTTATTTTTCAAAGAAGGATACCTCCTTATATTTCCATATCATAATGTAAAGGAAACTTAACGTCAAGGTTCCTTTACATTATTCGAACGAAACTTTTTTACCATTCAATCGTATATCCTACTAACTAACAAAATAAGGGATGTGAACCGGATGGATGATGTGATGGGTAAAGTGAAGGAATACAAGGATATTTATCCACAATTAAAGAAGCGACTGCGCTGGAAGGTATCGGACTCCCGATCTTTAATGATGGTAGCTTCGTTGTACGTAACAAATGAACGAGCTTTTGACCTCGACCGTTTTGTAAAGATCAGTGATTATATTAAAAATGAAGTTGGTGCATTTTCGACGTTAAAGCATGAAATCCGTTTTACTTTTGCGGCGATGCTTGATACACGTTTTGAAACGCCAGAAGCAAAGTTCCATGAATTCCTTGCCTTATATGATTCTTTAGTAGAAGCTGGATTTTCAAGAGGAACGTTCACCTATATAGCAGCCATGACCTTGCTTTCGAATGATGATTACAGTACAGACCTGTCTTATCATGCAATGAAGATTTATAAAAAAATGAGAGAGCAGCATTTCTTTTTAACCGGGCATAGTGATTATCCCTTCGCCACTCTGCTTGCTCAAAGAGAAGAGGATCAGGAGGAGTTGATCCATACAATTGAAGGCTTCTATACGAAATTGAACGATGCCGGATTCAGGAAAGGGAATGACCTGCAAAGCATGAGTCACATCCTTTCCCTTCACGATGAAGTGTCTCAAGATGAGCTTGTCACCCGCTGTATCCATTTGTTTGACACCTTGAAGCAGGCAGGCATCAAGACGAAGGCGATGTTCTATCCCCAAATCGCTCTACTATCTTTTGTGAATGCCGACTTGTACCTGGTGAATCAAGTAAAGGATGTTTGGGAAGAGCTTAACTCTGAGAAACACTTCAAATGGCACAAAGATATCAATTTGATGATGGCCGTGAACCTTTTGATCAGTGATAAAATTGAGAACTCTACTGTGATGCAAGCGAGTTTATCGACTGCCATTGAGACACTCATACAAGCGCAGCAAGCAACGATGATTGCAACCATTTCGGCTGTATCTGTGACAACCGCGGGTGGAGATTCCTGATATGGATCCGACCGATCTTTTTGTTGTAGGTTTCCCAACCGCCATAACCATATTGGTGCTGATCGGTTTTTATAAGGTGTTTGTTAAAAAGAAAAGCGTCTCCCTCTTTTATACACCGTTTGACCAAGTGACCGGACAGACGGAAGTGGAATTTCATGAGGAGCAAATAATGATTGTGCAAGATGATGATCAAGGTGAAGGGAAAAAGTAGTGACACCTCTTATCCCCCCTCCATATAAGCCTAAATTCATGTTACCATTTAAAAAGCAATTTGATTGGGAGTGGATACATTGAGGTTTTTATTTATTTTACTTGGGTTTATTTTAGGAGGCATCTTCGCTTTCATCGGTCCTGAGGTCGCCATTTGTGCCCTTTTAGGAGCAATACTTTTTTTACTTATTTATGATGGAATCGACCTTAACCATTTCATGCAGAAAGCAAAAGATTCACAAATGAAATGAGAAAAAATGAGGGACGGACCTACAAAGGTCCGTCCCTCATCCTCTATCTAACACGTATCACTATCTTCCCCTGAGCATGATGAGTTTCACTCAATGCATGGGCATCCTTCAGCCCTTGCTCACTCAGATCGAAGGTCTCACCAATTACAGGTTTCAATTGATCCGATTCATATAATTCAGCCAGCTTCTCCAGTTGCTCCCCCTTGGGATCGAGCCATAGGAATTCAGCTTTCACGCCATACTTCTCTGCTTCTTCTTCGGATGGAGGTTGTGCAATGGATACGAGTTTTCCGTTTTTCTTCAGCACCTTATAGCTGTTTGATTGGACTTCCCCACCCATGGAATCCAGAACTAAGTCAAAATCCTGCAGCACTTCACTGAAATCTTCTTCTTTATAATTGATGAATTGATCGGCACCCAATGATTTGACGAATTCTTCATTTTTGCCACTTGCCGTAGTGGCGACATATGCTCCGAAGCTTTTCGCAATCTGAATCGCGAAATTACCGACTCCACCGGATCCAGCATGTATAAGCACCTTATCCCCTTCTTTGATTTGTCCGAAATCGACTAAGCATTGCCAAGCCGTCAATCCAGCAAGGGGAATGGCCGCTGCTTCTTCAAAGCTCATGCTATCCGGCATTTTGGCTAGTAGATCATCGTCCACTGCCACATACTCTGCATATGTACCTTCCCTTGTTGTCGCAGGTCTAGCAAACACTCTGTCACCCACTTCAAACCCCTGAACATTTTTACCCGTTTCGGCAATCACACCTGCTGCATCCCATCCAAGTATGATTGGGAATTCAAAGTCGAGCATATCTTTTAAATACCCTGCGCGCACCTTCCAATCAATGGGGTTGATCGATGTTGCATGATTTTCCAATAAGATTTGATTATCGCCAATCACTGGCTGATCGAGTTCTTTTTCCTGTAATACCTCTTTGTCTCCGTATTGGTTGATGATAATGGCTTTCATATATATGAGTGCCTCCTTGTTTTTTTTTCATACGGTTTATCTTCCCTCTTACTTAGGGTATTTAAACAAAGGGTGGCCCATCGCCAATAAACAGTGTGTATTACTGGATTCTTCCCTCTCATTATTGTAAATTTAAGACAAACTACATAGTAATAAGCATATGGGAATCTATCTTTCAAAAAGGAGGAACACTATGCAACACTACAATATGATCATCAACGGAGAACAAATAGGATCGGATCTTTCGAAAAGGGATGTGACCAATCCCGCTACTTCAGAAGTGATTGCAACCATACCTGATGGGGGCAAAAAAGAAGCATCTAAGGCGGTGGATGCAGCTCATGAGGCATTCAAGGCCTGGTCCCAATACTCGGCATACGAACGAAGTGAACTCATCCGTAAATGGTATGACTTGATTAACGAAAATAAAGAGGATCTTGCCCGTACCATGACGATCGAGCAAGGAAAGCCGTTAAAAGAAGCATCTGGTGAAATCCAATATGCCAACGGCTTCATCTCCTGGTACGCCGAAGAAGGAAAGCGTGTATACGGTGAACAAATTCCGGCAACTCAGCGAAACAAGCGATTATTCGTCCATAAGCAGCCGGTCGGGGTTGTAGCCGTCATCACACCATGGAACTTCCCTGCCGCGATGATCACACGTAAGGTTGCACCGGCACTCGCCACCGGCTGTACAGTCGTGATTAAACCGGCAAACCAAACCCCTTTGACCGCTTTAAAAATGGCGGAACTTGCAGAAGAAGCCGGCATCCCAAAAGGTGTCATTAACGTGGTGACAGGTGATTCGAAATCCATCGGGGAAGCGTGGATGGAAGACACTCGTGTACGGAAACTGACATTCACGGGATCAACGGAAGTCGGCAAGGTCCTTATGAAAGGTTCAGCTGACACCGTCAAGAAAATATCGTTGGAGCTCGGAGGTCACGCACCTGTGATCGTGATGGCCGACTCTGATTTAGAAAAAGCCGTCGATGGCGTCATTGCCTCGAAGTTCAGAAATGCCGGTCAAACTTGCGTCTGCTCCAACCGTGTCTATGTTCATGAATCCATCGTGGATTCGTTCACGGAAAAGTTGGTGGAAAAAGTGAAAGATTTAAAAGTAGGAAACGGTCTGGAAGAAGGGGTCGATATCGGCCCATTAATTGATGAAAATGCAATCGAGAAAGTCCAGAAACACGTGGAAGATGCTGTAAACAAAGGAGCTTCCATTGCCTACGGCGGCAAAGGAAAAGGCGGGTTATATTTTGAACCAACTGTTCTTACTGATGTAACTGATGACATGCTTTGCATGAAAGATGAGACATTCGGTCCAGTCGCTCCCATCACTACGTTTAAAACAGAAGAAGAAGCCATCTACCGGGCAAATGATTCCATCTACGGCCTTGCTGCTTATGTATTTACCGAAAATATCACAAAGGGCATACGAATCAGCGAGCAACTGGAATATGGAATTGTAGGATTGAACGATGGATTACCTTCCACCCCGCAGGCCCCATTTGGCGGATTCAAGCAAAGTGGTCTTGGCCGTGAAGGCGGACATCATGGCATTGAAGAGTATCTGGAAGTTAAATATATTTCAGTAGGCTTGTGAAAATTAAAGGCACACTTGTAATTGTGTGCCTTTTTTCTGTAAATACTAATATCACTTCTTATAAATCTCACCAGATGACATCCACTCCATAAACCTCTGATAAGGATAATAAGTCGTCCCATTCAGCTCCACTTTTGGAGCCTCAGGAAATTTGTGTAGCAATTCAACGACTTCTTCTTTCGTCAGACCTACATGCAGATGCAAATCTTTTTCTTTTATCAACGTGGGATAATCAGAGAAACTTGCTTTCGGATTACCAAAGTTCTTTAGCCCGTCCCCAATGAAATATCCTAATGCCGTAAGCCCCGCTGCTATCCAGAAAAAGCTAATATCCATTTTAAAACTCCCCTTTTTTAAAGAATCAGTACCTTACATACGTTTAAACTTGATAAAAGTTCCAATTAATACATTTTTTACTGATTGAAATAATTAAATAAATCTAGAAAAATAGAAATTGATATTATATTAGGAAAACTTATTGACTGCGCTTTCTTCCTATGCTAGATTGTGTTTAATAATTAAATTCCACGACGAGAAAATATAACTCGTCCCTGGTCAGGGGCGGGTTTTTTTATGTGAAATAATCAGAATAATCAATAGAAGCTATCATGGATTGGTAAGGATTTGGAGGTTTTTTTTTGAGAAAGAAAGATGTGCTGGTTTCAGGTTTTATGCTATTTTCTCTATTTTTTGGAGCAGGGAATTTAATATTCCCGCCTTATCTTGGAATGGAATCTGGAGGCTACTTTGCCGCCGCAATTGCCGGGTTTATTTTAACAGCAGTGTTCCTGCCTTTTTTAACGATCATTTCCGTTTCGTTATCTACTAACGGATTATTGTCAATTGGCCAACGGGTTCATCCTGTCTTTGGACTTGTGTTCGCCATCGTCATTTATATGTCGATTGGAGCACTTTACGGTATACCAAGGGCGTCGAATGTGGCCTATGAGTTAGGCTTTATGCAAGTGATCAGTGTGGAAGGACGATTACCCTTATTCTTATTCTCCCTCGTCTTTTTCGGATTGACCTACTTGCTCAGTATCAATCCCAAAAAAGTGATTGATCTTGTCGGGCAGTTTTTAACGCCTGCCTTGCTCATTGTATTAGCGATATTATGTGTACGGGCATTTATGATCTTTGATTATACGGACGCTCAAGCAACTGAAAACTTCCAGTCCGATCCGTTTCTCAAAGGGTTTCTTGAAGGGTACTTCACCATGGATGCAGTGGCAGCCCTCGCCTTCGGGATTGTCATCATCAATGGATTGAAAGATAAAGGAGCGACGGATAAAAGGGATCTGATAAGAGGGACAATCAGTTCAGGAATGATTGCAGCAGTCGGCTTAATCATGGTGTACCTTTCACTCGGCTGGATCGGTCGTGTTGTTCCCCATGAAGAGCCGCTTCAAAATGGGGCAGAAATATTGGTTCTAGCTTCTCATCAATTATTTGGATACAGCGGGAATGTGCTATTCGGCGCCATAGTGATGATTGCTTGTTTAACGACCTGCATCGGCCTCATCAATGCATGCGGACGTTTTTTCAATGAAAATTTCCCAAGATATTCATATAAGACTTATGTAATGATTTTCATCCTCATCGGGTTGGCTGTGACCAATCTCGGACTGAATTTGATATTGAAAGTGGCTACACCGTTACTCGTTCTGATTTATCCTGTAGCTATTGTGCTTGTAGTCCTCTCTCTTTTCCAGTATTTCTTTGGGGAGAGTAAGAGAATGTATGTGTTTGGGGTTGGGGTCGCAACATTATTTGCCTTTTACGAAATGCTGATGACGCTAAAAATTCAAATGGAAGGAATTCATGCTATCCTCGGATTCCTTCCCCTAAGTGAAAATGGCCTGGCCTGGACCCTGCCTACCCTCGTTGCCATCGTAATTGGGTATGCCATAGACCTCTCCCAAAGGAAGATCACCTTGAGAGGGACGGACCTCTAAAAAAGCAGCAAGACAATGGGTGAATTTCTCACGCATGCCTTGCTGCTTTTTTGATTTTCAAGAAGTTTGATCTGTTGCTTTTTGGTAGACATTCATGGAACCACCGCTCAGTCCAATGGCTTCTGTCGTGTGAGTCCATCCGTATTTTTCATAATAATCTTCCAGATCCGTTGTTAGGTATAGATGTTTGTAGCCTTTTTCATATGCTTTCCTTAATGCATGATCGAGGAGGCTCGAACCAAGTCCTTTCCCTCTGTGATCCGGGTCAATGTAGAGGCAAGCAAACCATGGAAACAGGTCTTGCCTACTATTCAGATCGTTTCTGAGCAGCGCGTATGTCCCAATGATTTGTTCTTCCTGTAAGGCGATATAAAACCGCGGTAAGTCCTCTTCGGTACGGCAGGAATGAAACATACAATCGTGATAGAACCTGTAATTTTCCTCACTTCCCCACTGTTCCCAGAAAGCTTTCACTGCATCCTCAAAAATACTTGAATTCTTTTGCAACTCCAATATTTTCATTGTTGCTTTCCTCTCTTTACTGAATAGAAGCATCTTTATAGGATTCTTCACCGGGGAAGGAAAACCTCTATTTCAATAAAAAAAGACACGTTCTGCATTGAACGTGCCCTCATTAATTGATCAGTAAGCCCCATCTGAATACGTTAATTCATAGCTGTGTGAATAAACCTCAAAAATATTCCCGAACGGATCTTCTACATACACCATGCGGTAAGGCTTTTCCCCTGGATAATACTCACGGATCGGCATGCGTTGTTTACCGCCGTGCTGTTTGATTTTTTCAACCACGCCCTCTACATCAGGGTCCTGGATACAGAAATGGAATAGTCCTGTTTTCCAATACTCGAAGTTATTCTCCGGCTTTTCATTGTGAGGGAACTCAAACAGCTCCACTCCGATTTTATCACCCGTTGCCAGGTGAGCAATTCTGAACTTCTCCCAATCACTCCCGAATACATCACGGCACATCTGCCCGATTGGTGTATCATCATTTTCCACATCGGAAGGCTCCATGATGGTGTACCATCCGAACACCTCTCTGTAAAATGCAATGGCCTCTTCGAGATTTGGGACGGATAGTCCAATATGAGAAAACGATCTTGGATATGGTAACATCGTAATAAATTCCTCCTCTTTTTGATTAGTTTCATCTGACACGTCTTCATTATACGAAGTTGAGAGGATAAATGTAAGAATGCACTTTTTTGTGAGAAACTAACCTTTAGGTAAGAAAGGACTGAGGCAAAGATGGATACGCCCATAGATCAAGAAGGAAGATTGAAGTGCTCGATTGAATACACACTGAAGAAAATCGGAGGAAAATGGAAAACGGTTATCCTTTGGCATTTAGGGACAGACGGTACTCTCAGGTACAACGAATTGCGCAGGTTACTACCTGGCGTAGCCCATAAAGTACTGAGCCAGCAACTAAAAGAACTCGAAGAAGACGGCTTCATCAATCGAACCCAGTACGATACCATCCCCCCAAAAGTAGAATACTCCATGACGGAATTAGGTTTGACCCTAATGCCGATCCTCAAGCAAATGCATGTCTGGGGTAAGGAGCATGGTGAGTTTTAGGAGAGGGACGGACCTCTAATTCATTATATAGTTGGAATTTGGGGTTCATAGGAGGATTGGAGGTCCGTCCCTCCAAAATCAGAAATTAAATCAAGTCAATGAGAATATACGAACTGAATATCGTAATGATGATTCCCGCCACCCGATTGATCATCGTTAACGAGTCTGATTCAATCCGACTGCTTAACCATCCGCCTACCAAGGCAACCGCCCCCCACCACAAAGCCGATCCGCAAAAGACACCAAAAACCACGAGCAATGCGGATACTACGCTGCCATCAGAACCGGTTACGCGGAAGACCCCAAAGATGGCGATAAATGCAAGGACGGTCATCGGATTCGTAAGCGTCAAAAAAAGGACTGAGAAGAATCCTTTCAAAGAAGAAGTGGCTTGCGATTCACCATTCATAAATGGTGCCGGCTGTGCAGTGAATGTCTTCCATCCCAATAAGAATAGAAATACCCCTCCCCATAATTGAATCCAAAATTGGTGATCAAGAAGGAAGTCGGAAACAATCGTAAGCCCCATGACAGCGACCAACCCGTATAGCGCATCTGCAGTGGCAGCCCCCAAGCCCGAAACAAAACCTGTCCTTCTCCCATATGTCAATGTCCGCTGAATACAAAGGATACCGACAGGACCGACAGGAGCAGCAATGGTGACTCCTATGATGAGACTCTTTAAAAATAACATGGTATCAATCATGATCCTGCCGCTATTGCAAAGAAAACTTATGAGGTTGTAGTGGCAGTCCAGAACGCTCTTTGAACGAATCCATGACAATCGTCTTTGGGGTCATTGTTATTGCCGGCAAACTCTTGATTTCATGGCTGAAGATTCGACTCAGGTGCTTTGTATTTCTACTCCGTATATTCAAAAGATAATCATCCTCCCCGGCGAAATGTAAACACCCATGTGTAATTACCCCATTTCATCAAATTATTATTTAGAAGAGGGACGGACCTTCAATAACTTTTAAAACTCGGTCAGGCTATAAAGTAATTCATTTAATATATGCGGAGTTTCTAATCCTTTATGTACCTTTTCCCGAGAAACTAAAGATAAAAGATCTTTGCTTCATTCTTCGATTCAATTTATCCTTAAAGTAATTGAACAAGGATTGGAGGAAGATGGATGTCTATCGTTCTAAAGAGAATTTATGATGAACCTCCCCAATTAGGCGGTCATCGCATTTTGATTGACCGGGTTTGGCCACGTGGAATTTCAAAAGAGGATGCCCACTTGGATGAGTGGATGAAGGAAATTACGCCAAGTCCATCATTAAGAAAATGGTTTAATCATGAGGAGGAAAAGTTCGAGGAATTTAAAAAAGCCTACAAAGAAGAACTCAATCAAGATGATGAAAAACAAAAGAAGCTGAAGCAACTGAAGGAAATGTCTGCTAACGAACGCTTAGTCCTTCTCTACGGTGCAAAGGATGAGCGGCACAACCATGCCGTTGTGTTAAAAGAAGTATTAGACGATTTATAATAATGAGGGACGGACCTCCAATCAGGATAAACCTTATTAAGTACAAGGCTTATACTTTATGGAGGTCCGTCCCTCTAAAATTAAATGCTTTCTATCAGCAGATAGATTCCCGTAAATAGGAGTAGGACATAGGTAAAGATCTGAAAGATTTTTTGATTGATTTTGCTGAATAAAGCTTGTCCTAACACTAGACCTATAGCTACTACCGGTAATGCTTGCAAGCTTGATTTCCAAACTGTTAGAGTGGTCCCGGCCACTTTCACCTGGATCCCCAGGCTGACGAGATAGATGAACAAATAAAAGGCAAGGGTTGTTCCTCTAAGTTTCTCTTTTCTTGACTCGGTGCCAGAGAAATATAGAAGCAGAGGCGGCCCAGGCATACCGATACTTGTGGTCAGTACTCCCGAAAATCCCCCTGCCAGAAAGTCCCTCATTTTCGACTGGTTGATGCGGAATTTCATGATAAGTAAAACCGTCAGCAGTATGATGATCAGGCTGATTATTACCTTTAAGAGACTCATATCAATAAGAGAGAAAATCAATATACCCAAGGGTAAACCAGGTATGCTCCCGACCACAAACCTTTTTACAAGGGGAAAATCAATGTCCCGTCTAATTTTCACTATAAGTGCCAGGGAGATTACAAGGGATAAGATCAAATTAATCTGTATCGCTTCTTTAGGTGGAAACAAGAGCAATAAAAATGGTGTTGCCATTATAGAAAATCCAAAACCGGTACTAGTTTGCAGTATGGATGCACATAAAATGATAACCATAAACAAGATAAACGTACTCAAGAAACATTCTCCTCTATCTTTCTTTCAAATAGATAACCATTCGATCCCGCCCATAAACCAATTTCGGTTATTAGAAACAGGAACACAATCCACGCCCAAAAATGCAAGAAGCCTCTATGAAAATCGTAAAACGCATTCAAATAATAAGGGTTCTCATGCATGGTGATGGTAAAAGCATAGAACATTCCGAAGGTGAAATTCCGCGACCATTGACTTATATGATAGGTAAAAACCCCTCTTTTCCATCCCAGCTTATGAATCCGTTTGAAAGCTCTCACTATTTCCATCAATTCAACATTAATCAGGAGGACAAAAACAATAAGCCAAAAAATCATCATAACCATCCCAGACATCAGCTGTGAAGAAACGATTGCCAGGCCTGTAATGGATAAGGCACCGTGAATGATACAGTTTGTGCTCGTCCAATCATCAATGATTGTCCAAGGATCCCCTCTCGCATATCGGAGCACAATCAATGTCACACCGATCAAATAAAATAAGAGACCAAGTGACATCACCGCAATCAGCAGACCCTCCGGAAGAGAAGGATAGATCTTCTCCCAAAAAATCACCAATGATTGGGTAGCAACGGTAGACAGTAGCACTACCCCATGAGCAGAATGCGCTGTCGGTCGTTTCATCATCTCTTTAAAATGGTAGAAGCAGTTTGCCAAAAAGCCGAGCCACAAAAGGGTATTAAATAGCATAATGCCCTGTACACCAACGCTCATATCAGGAAAATATTTGACGATCACATTACTCAAAACCGAAATGCCGGCAACCCACGATCCAATCACGAAAGAATGAACAGGATCTCGTATAAAAGCAAATATATATGGTTTGTTTAACAACTGCTTGAAAAGGGATTTATAAATAATGGCAGCCAACACAATCAGGGAAACAGTCAGTATTTTTCCAGTGATGTGGTTAATCCATGTAAAAGCATCAATGGCAGCATAAAGAAAAATTCCAAGAGCCATAATGATGGCACCTGAAGCCGGATTGATGATTTCTTCATTTTCTTTAAATTTCATCCTGGTGCTCAGTGACCTCCCTTCTACCTTTCGAATCGCTAAGCCATCTAATAAGATCATCATGTGGAAAATGAACCCTTGTCTCAGAAATAAGCTTTGGAAGAAAATCCACAAGGTCATCCACTAATAATTGCAATTCCTCCATTACATACCCGTTCTCAAACTCCTCCATGGAAACGGGTAGCTCCTCTTCATCCAGAACGGAAGCTTTTCCATCGGCAAATACGAGGACATCTATGATGAGATCTTCGAAAGACACTACTTCTTTGTTTATGTTAGTATTTCTGACAATATTAAAATAGGATCCTAAATACTCACCCCTATGATCTCTCCAAATATACACATTATAAGCGCGATCCTTCCAATAGTAAGCCAGGGTGTAGCTTCCCTCTGGGATGGTTAAGCTTGATTGGTTTGTTGTCATGGTGAAGGTCTCTTCTATTTTATGAAAAAGGACCACATCCTTAACTCCCGCCTTCAAGAGCCGGCAGCGATGTTCCACCACTCTTCCGACATAACCTATCTTTCTCTCTAAAATAGGGTCACCAACCTTAAGGGAACTGCCCATCGCATTCTCATTCACCAATCATCCCTCCTCTATTCTAAGTACCTGCTATTTAAGTTTATCATTTCTGTAAATCTGAAAGAGGGACGGACCTCTGAGGAGCAAGAACCATCAGGTTAATCGCTCATCAAAGGTCCGTCCCTCTCAGATTACTCTCGCATTATATCTTTTTCACAAATTCGGATTTTAGTTTCATGGCTCCGAAGCCGTCGATTTTGCAGTCGATGTCGTGGTCTCCTTCGACGAGCCGGATATTTTTGACTTTGGTTCCCATCTTGAGGACGGATGAGCTTCCTTTTACTTTCAGATCTTTAATGACCGAAACGGAGTCACCATCGGTTAAGAGATTTCCGTTTGAGTCTCTAATCATCTTTTCTTCTTCTGCCCTTTCTTTTGCTGCATCTGTTGTCCATTCATGACCGCATTCGGGGCAGACGAACAGACTTCCATCTTCATACGTGTATTCTGAGTTACACTTTGGGCAATTTGGCCATTCTGACATCGTGTTCATTTCCTCCAATGATTGTTTATTCATGATAAATGTAAAATACATCGCATTTCATTATACCTGACCCACTGTGAGTTATATATCATTTTCGTACATACATTTAGTGGGAGCGCCTTCGTCACGTCCAAACACGATCAGAATGTTTCCTTTCCCATTCCACCAGAAATTTTTCCAATAATGGTCCAGGCAATGGCCGGCTAAAGTGGTATCCTTGACCTACCTGACAGGCATTCCGCTTCAGGAACAATACTTGATTTTCTGTTTCAATGCCCTCAGCAATAGTGGTAAAGTTCATATTTTGACTCATATCAATAATCGCTTTCACTATTGAAACTTGATTTGAATCTTCCATAATATCATCTACGAATGATTTATCTATTTTAATACTATCAATCGGTAAGTGCCTTAAATTATTCAATGAAGAGTAACCTGTTCCAAAGTCATCCATGGAAATGATGACGCCCAGCTTTTTCAGCTTATTGAGAACGTTCGTTGATTTTTCGAAGTCCTGCATAATACTCTCCGTGATTTCAAGCTCAAGTCGATCCGGCTGAAACTGGAGGTCTGATAGTGTTTCTTTTACCATGTCAACGAATCCATCATCCTTTATCTGTCTGACAGATATATTTACAGCAACAGGAATGATGCCTAACCCGTTCTTTTCCCACTCCTTACTTTGTTGACAAGCTTCTCTGAGGACCCACTCCCCGATCGGAATGATCAATCCCGTCTCCTCTGCCAGAGGAATAAATTCACTTGGGGAGATCATTCCAAGTTCCGGATGCTTCCAGCGGATCAGGGCTTCTACACCTATAATGTCCAGCGTTTCTAAGTCCACCTTTGGCTGATAATGGAGAGTTAATTGCTCAAGCTCCAATACCTTTCTTAATCCATTTTCAAGCTCCATATTCCTTGAAGAAGCTTTTTCAAGTTCAGGAAAGTAGAATTGATAGTTGTTCTTACCGCGATCCTTGGCTAAATACATGGCTGTATCCGCATGTTTAATTAAACTTTCCTGGTCCTCTCCATCCTTTGGATACATACTGATACCGATACTTGGTGTCACAAAGAACTCCTGTTCATGAATGACGATTGGACTGTTGAAACTATGTAATACTTCACCCGTCGTCTCTTCGACTTCTTGCTCATTCAAATTGGAGAGTAAGATAATAAATTCATCTCCCCCTTGCCTAAACACAATCCCTTTATCTTTCACCACATTCTTCAATAGGAAGGCAACTTTCTCCAATATGATATCGCCAGTAGAATGCCCTTTCGTATCGTTGATGACTTTAAATCGATCTAAATCCAGAAATAAGATGGCAATCGATTGATCAGGGGCTTGACGAATTGACTCATTTAAGTATTGCTTAAATTTATTCCGATTTGGAAGCCCTGTCAGTGAATCATAATAGGCCATGGTACGAATGGTTTTCTCAGTCTCTTTACGGTTCGTAATATCTCGTCCAACCAGCTGTATGGCCATTCTTCCTCCATATAAAATGGGCATCGCGGAAATCTCCAACTCTATCGCATCACCGTTAAGGCGATAAACGGTCAGTTCAAATCGTTCCCCTGAGGTCGAATCTTTAGTCTGCTCCCTTATTTTCTTGATATTTTCCATACTGGTAAAATGGGAAACATCTTTGTTCATGATGTCCTCAGGGCAATCGGCACCAATTAACTTACTGCCTGCTTCATTGATATAATCAAACTTTTGATTACTGATGACTGCAATAATATCTGGAGACATTTCTACTAAACTACGATATTGATCTTCACTTTCTTTCCGGTTGGTGATATCAAACAACACACTGGTAAAAGATATCATTTCACCGTTTTCATCCAGGGTTGGGATGCCTCTATCCTGGATCCATCGAACCTGACCATCCGGCTTGATGATACGGTAAACACTCACACAGGCCTGACCGGAACCAAGCTTTTCCTCCCTTTTATTTAATACCGGCATATCTTCAGGGTGTATCACTTTTCTCCATAGTAGCGTATCCTGGTAAAATTCATTCAAAGGAAATCCATACAGATTTTCAATACCAGGTGTAATCAAAAGAACATCAGATTTCATATCATGAGACCAAATCGCAACGTCCAGCGTCTCGAAAATGTTGTTTAAATTCTTATTACTCTTCGTTAATTCCTTGGAAGCATTCCAATTCCCTTTGAATAGCAGGAATAATAAAGTAAGCAGACAAAATACTATTCCTATATGGAGAAATACGGATACTGCCCCATTGGAGTGATTATTTGTTTTCCAAGACAAATCTGTGATTTCTAACAATACCATTATGATAAACAGCATGAAGATTGTTTTCTTATTTTGTGTAAAATTCATTCACTACTCTCCTGAATATAAGAATTCTTTCATTAATCAAGTGTACTATTTATGGCTATCATTCACAATATAGCTAATTATTACCTTTAGCACTATATAAAAAGGACCAACTCCATCGACTGGAGCCGGTCCTATTGATGATTCATAGGAATTATTCGTTTCTAATACGACACACCTGTCCGTGTATGCGTCTTCTTAAATTCATCCATATCCGGATCAAAATAATCCTCATTAAAGGCCGCCACAAACTTACCATCCTTTAAATAGCCTGATCCCCATGTCGGATCCAGGGTGACCCATTCCCCATCAAGGTTCGCTTCCACCCAAGCATGCCTTCCCGGGAAAATCCCGCCTGCCCTTCCTTCAACGAATCTCGCCTCTATGTCTTCTGCACGAAGCATGGCAATCGCCAGGTAGGCGTAGTCCTGGCACACACCCGTTTTGGTTTCCAGTGTTTTTAATGCACTGTCATCCCAGTTAAAGTCGTCATTTTCATATTTCTCAACGTCATAAGATACATTTTTTGCGACATAATCATAGATCGCTTTCCCCTTGTCCCTGTCGCTTGTTTTTCCAGCTGTGACGGTTTTCGCCTGTTCCTTGATTTCCTGCGCATCTGACTGTACTCCACGGGAAGGCAGCAGGTCCCGCTTGTCTTCACCTGTCGATTCCACTTCAAACTTTGCAAAACCGAAAAATCTGAAATAGTCGCTATTCTCCTCCTTGATTTCAGGCACGCTGAGGGTCACCTCATAGGTACCTGGTCCAAACCGGAGATAAAAGGAATCTTCAAAGGTAAAATCCTCTACCGGAATCACATCCAGAGCTTCATCCTCCCCTTTTTTAGTGGTGATATAAATATGCGTCGTTTCCGGACCGAATTCAGCTTTTGGATCAATGCTCCCTTTGATAGAGTAAACACCATCCGACTTCTCCCTGCCAAATTGTGGAGATTCCAAAGTTACGCCGCGCTCGCGATACTTATCAGCGTACTCAATCGGACTCATCACCCGGTCAGACTCATTATCAATGAGGAGTGTAGTGGCCGTCTGATAGTAGTTTTCACGGTCTTCATCCGGTACCAGTACCTGAAGCTCGTGAATTCCTTCCCCATAAAATAAAGGAACTTCAAAGCTGAATTCTCCGTTTTTTACGGGAATGACATGTGTCCAGTTTTGCGAATCCTTCTTTAACCTGAGCATGATGGTGTCTTCGTCCGTCAGATTTTCAGCTTCTCCTTTTAATGGAAAGATTTCATTGCTTTTGATATAGCTTGATTCAAAACTCAAGGACAATGAGGCATCCTGGCCAAATGGTGTGAGCGTCACATCCCTCATTATGTCAGGATTCACATTATGAACAGTAAAGGAAGCTGTATCATAGTAATAATTCTCACGATCCTTGCTTGGCAGCTGCACAGACACACTATACTCACCTTCTCCATTGAACAAGTGGATCTCCTGTTTGAACTTGCCGTCTTTGATGGGAGTGTAGTATTCGAGCTGCTTTCCTGCGGGGCCTTCTTCACTTGCCCTAACCTTGATCCAGACGTAGTCCGACTTCAGCTCAGAATGCTGTTCAATTTCCCCGTCGATGGTCACTTGCCCATTCGCTGCAAATTCCTTGTATGACGGCTCATTCATTGTGACACCGATTTCCTCGCTATAGGAAGTTAATTGAAGTGGCTCCATTTCCCCTATTTTATCGTTCATTTTCTTCTTTTCTTTTTCATACAGGACTTCTTCTTTATTATCCGCCTTCGTTTCTTCTCCGTTGGCACTTGAATCACTGCATGCCGTCAGGAACAAGAAACTTAATAACAAACCCAAGAATAGAAACAAAAAGGGGTTTTTCTTCTCCATGTTTTCCTCCTATATAAATATTCTTTGGAGGGACGGACCTCTAAACGTTAATAACCACCTGAATATGGAGTGATTTGAGGATTTGAGGTCCGTCCCTCTTATTATTTTATTCTCGCAGCCTTCTAAATCTGTTTGTAGTAGATAATGGTTGCCTCTAATTCTCCAAAAGGTGAAGCTGCGTAGTCGGGAATACGCCCTCCCTGAACGAATCCCAGTGACTTATATAGATGATTGGAAGGCGCACCTTCGACGGTATCCAGTATCAGCAAGGTCCGTCCCTCTTCTATTGCTCTTTTCTCCACTGTTTGCATGAGTTTACGTGCAATACCTTTTTGGCGGTATTTGGGATGGACCATCATTTTTGCAATTTCGGCCCTGTTGGTCCCGTTTTGTTTCGTGCATAAGTGGAGCTGCACAGTACCTGCAATTGCATCATCCATCCAGGCTGCATATAGGATCACATGTGGATTCAATACATACTGCCAGAATTCCATCGCTGCAGAACGTTCCATTGGGGATAAAAAACCAATGGAAGCCCCATCATCCACTACGTTCATCAATAGATCAGAAAGTTCCTCAATGTGCTGATCTATCGCTATCAGTTCTTCGATTTTTAGTTCTTGATTCTTCATGACCCTCTCACTCCTTAGCATATCTTCCCTTCTTTATTACAGTGGACAAATTTAGTTTTAGCAATGGATTTGTTAGATATGGTGACAATGTAGGGATGTTGATTGTTTCAGTTCACCTTATTATTGATGCACCCATCTAAACTACTATTCTTTTAAACCTCGAGTTTTTACCTTCTCATCATTTCCCATCCTCTATTTTATATAATCAAATTATAACGAGGGACTCTTCAATAATCTAACTTTTTATGGAAAATCACTTTTTGTTCTATATAAACTAGAACAATTCTGTTATACTAAACATATAACAAACTAGGAGGTGAATCCTTGTTTATCCAAATAGAACCTCAATCAGATATACCGATTTATACTCAGGTCAAGAATGGGATCATGGAGGGGATTGTCCGCGGGGAATTAGTGGCAGGTGATATCCTCCCATCCGTTCGCAGCCTTGCCGGTGACCTGGGCGTAAACATGCACACGGTGAATAAAAGCTATCATGAATTGGAAAGCAAGGGTGTGATCCGCATTGTTCCGAAGTCTGGTGCTGTTATTTGTACACCATCCGCAGGAGAAATTCCGCCATCGCGATTGGAGCAGATATCAGAAGAATTGCGGCCGATTGTAGTGGAATCATTGGTAATCGGCATGAGTGAAAAAGAAATTCAAGAATTAGTTGCATCAATTATTCTAAAGGTTAAGGGGGAGTAACAAATGGAAATGACGCTTTTATTCGTCACGGTGGGATTTTTGATGTTTCTGCAAATCACCATACCTTTTATCGTAAAACGGACCGTGGTTTTTGGTGTAACGATACCTGTTGATGAAATACGGAACGAACAGTTGCTACGTTACAAAAAACTATACGCGATCTTAACATTTTTCATTTCAATTGCGGCATTGGCTCTCTATTTTATCTGGTCAAAAGACATCTCACCCACTGAAAATCATCTCATATTAGCGGGCTTATTACTGCCTTTTGTCATCCTATTTATTTCGATGTCCCTTTATTTCTATTTTCATATGAAAGTGACATCACTGAAACGGGAAAAGCAATGGTTCAAGGATCGCAAACAGGTGAAGGTCTCAGAATTGAACCTAAGAACGAAAGATGAAATGCTGCCCTGGATAGTGTATGTAGTACCCATGGTGATCACTGCCGGATTAATGGTGTTTACATTGGCGAATTACAATAGCCTGCCGGATCAGATTCCCACCCACTGGGGACCTGATGGAAAGCCAGATGCATTTACAACGAAATCATATCTTTCCGCTCTGATCCTACCCTTCGTATTACTGGTGTTGAATACGATGTTCCTCGGTATAAACGAGCTCACAAGGAATTCCGGGATCAAGCTGAGTGCGGGAAATATAAACGCATCACGGGTCCGTCAGCTCCGTCTGCGAAAATACACAAGCTGGCTCTTATTCTTCATATCCATTCTTGTTTCCATGCTATTTACATTCCTGCAATTCACCACACTGTATGAAAATAGCGTCAGCGACCTGCTGATCATCACCATACCACTGGCCTTCTCTGCACTCGTCTTGATAGGGACGGTCCTTATGGCCATCAAAGTGGGGAAAAAGGATTCGGACTTGGACTTAGAGATCATTGATGAAGGCACCGGTGAAGTGATCAATGCAGATGACGATCAATACTGGAAAGGAGGGCTCTTCTATTTCAACCCTGAAGACCCCTCCATCTTCGTCGAAAAACGCTTCGGAGTAGGGTGGACCCTGAACTTCGCCAGACCCATGGGATATCTCATCCTGGTCGGACCGTTGCTCGTGATAATAATCATTACACTAATATAACGTTGAGGGACGGACCTCTCAAACTGAGCGATAAAGTTACATCAACGTTCAGTTGAAAAGGGTCCGTCCCTTTTGTTACGGGATTTTCACCCTTAAGGAACACTTGGGGCACCTTTCTCTTGTGATTGAATCGGAGGTCCGTCCCCCCTACTAAAAAAGACTCAATCTCTGGAAATTCGACTTTTGTTATGGACAGATTGTTCGGAATACTATATAAATAGTAGATGGAAACTCACAAAGAAAACGTTTACAACATGAGATGACAAGGAGGATTCTATGTTAGATGTGCTAGACAAGATTAATTCATTTTTATGGGGGACACCAAGTTTAGTACTGTTATTTGGGACAGGTCTTTTCTTAACGTTTATGCTTAGAGGGCTGCAGTTCCGAAAGCTATTGTATGCATTTAAACTTGCTTTTACAAAAGAAGAACCCTCTTCTTCTGCTGACAAATCGGAAGGGGATATCAGTAACTTCAAAACGTTGATGACGGCTTTGTCAGCGACAATCGGTAACGGAAACATTGCCGGGGTTGCGACGGCATTGACGATTGGCGGACCCGGGGCCATCTTCTGGATGTGGGTTGTCGGCCTACTCGGTATGGCCACAAAATACGCAGAAGCACTGCTTGCCATGAAGTACCGTGTAAAAAATAAAAACGGCGAATACTCCGGCGGGCCGATGTATTATGTGGAAAAAGGTCTCGGCAGTAAGTGGAAGTGGCTAGCTGTTGCGTTTGCTTTATTCGGGGCATTTGCCGCCCTCGGAATCGGTAACAGCGTCCAGTCCAATACGATTGCAGATGTCATGACATCAAGCTTTCAAATTAACAATATCGTAACAGGAGTCGTTTTAGCAGTCCTGACAGGTTTGATTATCTTCGGAGGCATTCAACGAATCAGTACAGTCGCTTCCTTCTTTGTACCGATCATGGCATTCCTGTACATTGGTGGTTCATTGATCATCATCATTCTGAACTACGACATGATTATTCCAGCATTTGAAATGATTTTCTACTATGCGTTCAATCCAGTAGCTGCCGCTGGAGGTTTCACTGGAATCATTATCAGTGAAGCGATCCGAAGCGGGGTATCACGTGGGATATTCTCTAATGAGGCCGGACTTGGTACGGCTGCATTGATTGCAGGTAATGCGAAAACCGACCATCCGGTTAAACAAGCACTTGTCGCTATGACGGGTACGTTCATTGTGACGATTATTGTTTGTACAATGACTGGACTGGTCCTTCTCATCACTGGTTTCTGGGATCCTACAGGCGGAGCGATTTCAGGTGTCGAACACGCGCCAAGCCTTGACGGTGGGGCACTGACGAGTGCGGCATTTGGACACGCCCTCGGTACAGTCGGGGAATATATCGTATCATTTTCTGTCATATTCTTCGGGTTTTCAACAATCGTCGGATGGTATATGTACGGAGAGAAATGCTTCGAGTATTTGACTAATTATCGTTTCGCTAACTCCTATAGACTCATTTACATTTTAGCAACTGGACTTGGTGCCGTTGCAAACCTTGAGCTCGTCTGGGCATTTGCTGATATGTCTAACGCATTGATGATGATTCCAAACTTGATTGCCCTTATTTTACTTTATAAGGTCATCGTTCGTGAAACGAATCACTACTTCAATGAGTACATGCCCATGATGGAAGCCCGACCAAGAAAGAAAGCCAGTTAAAAAGAAACCCGGCGTGATTTATGATCATGCCGGGTTTTATATTTATAGTATGATTTCATATTTATTGTGACAGCCGTAGATATGGGCAACTTCTTTTAAGGACAATCGCTTTTGGTACTCGTGGTTCAATCCTTCGTTATTCGCGATGCAATCAAAGCGGATGATTTTTTCACCTGCTTCTCTTGCCTCTTTTCCGACCAGATAGGTCACCCCTTTTTCGATTGAATGGAGGACCTCTTCCTCGTTTCCATCTAAATCAGTCAGATAGTAACTCCATTGTCGTCCTTTTTGTCTTTAACCAGGTGATTGCATTCACTAACAGATCCAAAACCTTTTTTAAATCCTCATTTTTTGCCTGCATGATTACATTTCTTCATCGAATTTAAAACGTATTTTCTTTTCTCCTTTCCAATTTTATTATAGTAATTTGGACAAAAGTTTTGCCCGTACCTTCATTTCAAAGAAAAAAACCTTCCCTATTTACACACTAAACCGTTCTGTTTTGAGGTAAGACTTTCTGAAAATCTCCTATCTTTGAATTCTGGATTTAGAACATACTCAAATTCATTTGAATTTAAAGGAAATACAATAGATGAAATTTAGGGGTTTAGATAAGTAAAACTAAAGGAATTACCATTAATACCTTTATTAATCAACATATGTTTGTTCAAGAGCGTATAGAGGATTGCTTGGTCTTTAAATTTTCGTTATTAATATCAAGCTAGGTTTGCTCAAACATTCGTACCATAACTTATCTTTAGGAGGCACACGATGAAATTTGCAGGTATAGGTTTAGTTATGCTGGCCGCTATATGCTGGGGCACTAGTGGGGGGATTGCCGATGTTTTAATGAACAAGGGCTGGGATCCTATTGTGATTTCACTTTACAGGGGGATTGTTGGATTTATATGTTTTTTTGTGTGGTTTCTCCTTCGCTTTAGACAAAATCGGGGCATCTCCACCCGTTTATATATATGGTCTCTAATTGCAGGTGTTGGTGTTGCTGGAAACTTCACTTTTTATTTTCTAAGTATCGAAGCCTCAAGCGTTGCGGTTGCCGCTACTTTAATGTACACCGCACCTGTGTTCGTCCTATTAATCTCCTTTTTATTAGGAATAGAACATTCTACTTGGTTTAAATGGGGCTGTATTACCGGGGTGATTTTGGGGATCATCCTGCTTACAGGTGCCTACAATACTGAATCGATTTCAGTGAGTTTTTTTGGGATGGCAGCGGGACTTGGTGCTGGCCTTTCCTATGCTTTGTTTATATTCGGGTTTAAAAATGCGTCTTCTATCGGAAACCCACACACCACGCTAACCATTGCTTTTTTTTCATTTTGTCTCATCCTTTTTCTCTTTACGGATAAGGGTGAAGCAGCTGCTGTGTTGGCGTCAAGGGATATAGGATGGTTTTTACTTTTAGGGATCCTCGGGGCTGGACTGTCATTTATATTGTATGTGACTGGAATTCGATGGACTACTCCTTCTAATGCTTCGATGGTCGCTATGGTAGAACCGGTAACAGCCTCATTATTTGGCGTTCTGGTTATCGGGGATCACTTGACCACCATTCAAATTTTTGGCATGGTGGTCATCCTTGTTACGATCACCGTACTTAGTGTGAAGCAGTCCGACTGAGAAAGTTTATTTCCTCTAAACGAAATAATTTGATCTAATTTATTTTTGTGAAAGAAATTTTCTCAGTAAAAAAACAGTTCATAGTTATAAGATAAAAAGTTCCTCTCAATTGGTCTGCCATTCAGCAATGAAAAGTGGAATGACCCACGATATTCAAATAAAACGTCCTGTGCCAATTCACGGGACGTTTTTAAGATTACTTATAGGCTATGCACTCCAAAAAACGGATTATTTACACAAAATATGGTTCCATCTATCAAGCATACCACTTATGCCACATATGATCGTTTCTGCCTCTTACAAAGGCATCCACCCGGTTTCGGCCCCAAGACACTGCTCCCGGAGATGAACGAACGCCACCCCTTGGTGCTCCAAGGTCTTCCCAGTTGCTCCAGCGGGAACCATTCCACCATTTGTGCCACATGTTATTGTTGTCTCCACGGACAAAGGTATCGATCCGGTTCGGTGCCCACGAGGATGCAGCAGGTGCCCCTTCAAAGCCTCTAGGCGGGGAACCGAGATTCTCCCACTCGCTCCAGCGGGAACCATCCCACCACTTATGCCACATACGGTCGTTGTTTCCTCTTACAAAGCAATCGATGCGGTTCGGCCCCCAAGATACGGCACCAGGCGAATCCCTCAAACCGCCTCTTGGAGATCCGAGGTTTTCCCACTGGCTCCATCGTCTTCCGTCCCACCATTTATGCCAGAGATTGTTGTCATTCCCTTGCACGAAAACATCGAGGCGATTTGCTTGCCATGATGCAACCGTGGGATCTCCCTTGAACCCACGTGGTGGTCCTCCAAGGTCTTCCCATTCATTCCATCTCGAGCCATCCCACCACTTATGCCAAAGTGTATCCCGATTCCCTCTGACAAACGTATCAATACGGTTCGGTCCCCATGACACGGCAGCCGGGGAACTCCTTAAACCTCTCCTTGGTGCACCGAGATCCTCCCAATTACTCCAGCGGGAACCGTTCCACCATTTGTGATACATTCTGTCATTCTCACTTCGAACAAATGTATCCAGCCTGTTTGCCTGCCAGGAAGAAACGGCCGGTGAACCCTTCATCCCCCGTGGCGGTGCACCAAGATCCTCCCATTCCCTCCAGCTGATCCGCCAATCAAATGGATTTTCGTAGACAGGTTGGTCATAGAATCCTTGATAAGGATCATAGTAGTCCAGCTGTTGTGGATAATACATGAACTCACGTTGTTGTTCGCAGACTGGATAATACTGTTGATAAGTATGTGGTAAAAGACCATCTTCATAATCGTTTCTTACTTCGGGCCAATAAGGATAATATTCTTGTTGAAAATCATACGGTACCACAGGATATCGCCGTGGAAAAAACATAATGCATCCCTCCTCTGCATTTACTTTATGCATGGGCCCAGGTGGAGGAGCATGTACCATGATTGTAAAAGAAAAACCACCTCTTATTCTTTAAAGTGAAAAATATAAAGCCTATCGAACTTGATTGCTGGAAGCAAAGATAATGAAAGAAAAATCCATACTTTACCATAAAAAAATAAGCACCCAAACCATAGGTGCTTATTACTACTCTTTATAATTGGAAGCGGTTTTCAAACATCCTTCTTTTTATCTGCAATTGATACTCCGTCCGATTTATAATGCATTTTGATATTTGTGAAAACCTCGGTTGCTCCGTGTTGTATCCCAACATCCTGGGTCTCTTTGATGACGCTCATTATTTTATCATATTCACCTTCGACCACCGTTTCCATCGGCCCTACTTCGTATGTTAAACCCGATTCTTTTACCACTTCGATCATTTTGGGGATAATTCCATGTGTATCCACGTCTTTTCCGTTTGGCATGGTTTGAAATCCTACAGTTAATGTTGGCATCTGCATGCTCCTTTCTCGACTTATTTTATACATTTACCTCCTCTCGAAGCAGATAAACATGTAAAGTATTATCGAAACGTACTTGAACCCTTCACGTCCCCACAAAATTCTTATTGCCCTTACATTTACTTGTATTAGCTCTTGGCCGGACAGCCTTATACCATTGATAATAAAAGATAATTACCAGTATCAGATCAATCATATCCCCTCCATAGTACATAAGCATCCCTCCACTCTCTGCCTGATCACGGGGGACACCGGCAGGAGGATAGGCGTATATGTATTTCGACAAAATGCCATGACCGGTCAAGGCAAGGATCAATACAGTTGCTCTGTAAATATAGCCGGTTCTATGTGGTGCAGGATCAATATATATCATGGAAATTGTGAATAGATATCCAGACAGAAAAACATGGATATGTATGAACAAATAAAGGAGAATGTATTGATGCATCGCTTCGTAAAGACTGGTTAAGTAAAGAACCCAAAGGCCTCCAATATTGAGAATGACAACGACAATGGGATCACTGATAATACCCATAATACGGCTTTTCAGTATTCGTGAAAGCCTCCTGGCCTGAGTGACAGGCAGGGTCCGCAGTACAAGTGTCACCGGTGCAGCGAGTACCATGAGTAGAGGGGCCAACATTCCAAGGAGCAAATGACCAAGCATATGGGAAGTAAACTCCATATGTGCACGCTGAACCAAGGGTCCTGATACAGCGCTTAAAGCACAGCAGACACCGATGATCCATAGGATTGTACGGGAAATCGGCCATTGTTTATGTTTACGATTGGAAACGATCACAGCAAGAAGATACAGTACCAATATCACTGTAAAAGGAATGGTTAGAAGTATCTGAGAAACCGAACCGAAGCCTTGAAATGCTTGTGTAAAAGAATGATCAGCGTGCATTGGCAACAGTCTCATTCTTTTCATATCTAGTATTTACAACCAATAAGAAACCTGCAAGAATCATAGCAGCCGCAATCACATTCCAGACAATATCATATACAAGGACATTTTCTACATAGCGTATTTGATGAATACCCATCAGCTTATGCTGCACTGTTCCGTCATACAATTGAAAGCCTCCGGCACCAAGCAGAATTCCTCCCCACCATCTCTTCATCCATAACGATTTTTTCCGGCGTAAATCGGCAAACATAAACAACCCGCCGATTGTAGCAAACCAGCTAAACGCATGAAAAAAACCATCAGAAACGAGCCCCATCGCTGTAGTGGACTTGTCATAAAAATGATGCCAATGAAGCAACTGATGGAATACTGTCTCATCGATAAATGCGACGATTCCCATCCCAAATAAGATACCCGACCATAGATTCCGGGTTGAAGACGCTTTTGTATAATTGGATATCATGGTTACAGGACCCTCCTTTGTAAATTATTAGCCATTTTACTTTTTCCTTTATGGGGGTAAACTTTCATAAGTAGGTCAAAAGGGTTTAGTAGATGCATCAGAATTCAGGTCTCACCTTATTAAATCCAAGCTTTATCGGAAATTACTTGCTATAGTATTTAAAATAAAAACAGGACCTTTTGATTAGAAAAGGTCCTGTTTTTCCTGGTTATTCTTGAATGACATACTGTTGATATTTTTCAAAGTCACTTACCTTACACTCAAGAATCATTTTCGTCCCGGTTTCTTCATATTCTGTTTCCAATACATTCGCTTGTTCATTGAAATAAGAAATCAAATGTCCTTTATCAAATGGAATAAGCATTTGACAGCGTTTATAGTCTTTAAAAATATAACTTCTCACCACTTGAAGCAGCTCGTCGATCCCTATTCTATTTTTTGCGGAAAAATAAATGCGGTCCTTTTCCACTCTGGGTACCTCTTCTTCCATGAGTTCAGCTTTGTTAAACGCGTAGATGACAGGTGTATCGCCTATACCAAGGTCTTCTAATGTTTTATCAGTCACCTTCATCAATTTCTCGTAGTGAGAATCGGAATAATCAACCACGTGAATGATGAGATCCGCCTCCACCACTTCTTCAAGTGTTGAACGGAACGCTTTGACCAGCTGATGGGGCAGTTTGTTAACGAATCCAACCGTATCTGTCAGGAGAAATGCCTTTTTGTCCGGTAAGGTGATGTTTCTCACTGAAGTTTCAAGAGTCGCGAACAGCATATCCTTTTCAAATACTTGCTTATTCTCGTTTGGATGGAATTTCTCTACGAAAGCATTCATAGTCGTAGACTTCCCTGCATTTGTGTATCCTACAAGGGATACGACCGGTATTTCACTCTTTCGACGTTGCTTACGTTGTGTGGTTCGCAAGTCAACAAGTGAATCAAGCTCTTTATTCAATGCTGTGATTTTCTCTTCAATTCGGCGTCTGTCAAGCTCGAGCTTCGTTTCACCCGCACCACGGTTCGCGAGTCCGGACCCTCCCCCTTGACGGCCTAATGACTCACGGCGTCCAATCAAACGCGGGAGCATATATTGCAGCTGAGCTACCTCTACTTGAAGTTGTGCTTCCCGGGTTTTCGCACGTTCTGCGAAGATATCGAGAATCAACATGGTCCGGTCCATGACTCGAATATCAAGTTTCTCCTCAAGTACACGAATTTGCGAAGGAGACAGCTCATCATTGGAAATAAGCACCTCCGCTCCCCATTCTTCAATGAGTGGCAGGAGCTCTTCAATTTTCCCCTTACCAATATAATGAACATGATTCGGTCGGGGCAGGTTTTGAGTCAGTTCACCGACTACATCAATATGCCTCGCTTCTGCCAATCCATTCAACTCAAGCATCGAATATTCGAAGTCATTATTCTTATCCTTTGTATTAACACCTATGGCGATTGCTTTTAATCGTTGTTCCATTAATTCGTCACTTCCAATCTTTTAGTGTGTACAGAAAAAAACACAGGCCTCTGCCTGTGTTTTTCGTAAATGGATTTGAATAAACCGGTGACGTGAAGAAGTCCGCATTTTCTTCAAGGCTTTTCTTATAAAAAACCCTTATTGCACCACTCGGCAAGTATTCAATTCTATTTTTCAAGAAGACAAGAAAGAGGAGCCATGTAGCCTCCCTTTCCTTCATTCAACGTCAAATGAAGAATTCCTTTAAAAATAGTCAGACCGATCCCATTTCCCCTGCACACAGGCAGAGCCTTTGAACATATTCAATTAAACGTTCAAATTGCGGATGCGTAGTCTGATTAAAATCAAAAGGAAAACCCCCATTTCTCATAAATTATTACCATCTTACCACAAACAACTGAGGATGGGAAGATATGGTTTGAGGGACGGACCTCCAACAAGTATAATCCAAGCAAACACCTGGCTTAGAGGTCCGTCCCTCGCTTCATATACCGGAGGATACGCAGGTTCAGCCAAGATAGGAGGAGGATAATCGCAAATTGGATGATGGAGAGAGACAGGTTCCAATTGTTGGTGTGAAAGAGGTTGAGTGCTGCCGTGCATTGTTGAATCACACTTAGGACTGCAATCCAAACAAGGTATCTCCATAGAGTGGGATGTTTCGATTGCCTGCTCAGAAAAATCAAAAGTGGAACACATACCACTATCCACCGATAAAAGAAATCAACCGGATGTACATCTTTCACAACATAATAATATAGCTCATATTTCCCCTTCAATACGGCATCTATAAACAAATTCATATATAGAATGAAGAATAAGCTTCCGTACCACTCCAGTGGGGACAAATGAAAGTACGTTGTCTTTACATCGCGCAATTTATCAACGAATCGAAAATTAAATAACAAGATCAGAAACAAAATAGGATAAATCGGAACCGAGTATATCAATCTCCAGCCACTGTATTGAAAGAAGGAAGAATAGTGGGCGGCAAAAAACTCATAACTTAACGCAAATAGTGACCAGCCCAGTATGTACATCCCCTTGACGATCACATTCTTCTTTACAGGAAATAAAGCTAGAAACAGGATATTAATCGCTGGGTAAATGCCAATTGCACCTACAAAATCAATCCAGTCCACCCCTGCTTCGAAATAGGAATATAACTTGAACATTCCACCCAAAATGGAATCTGCAAATAAAGCTAAATAAACCGAAAACAAAGAGGTGACGTACATCGCGATGATCGAAAGCCTTTTTCTTACCATATAAACTAAACCATTCAGGGCAAAGATTGTTATCCACATCAATAGCATAAACATCATCCCAGACATTCTTATAATGTCTTCATTATTGACATATCTCATGGGAATGTATTCTAAAAACCACCAATACCACCACCATAAATAATTCTTTAAAGACAAATCCATACTAATGTATACATTCACTGAACAGTAGGAGGCGTATACATGTCACTTCATCCCAAAACAAATTTAACCTCAGCTGAAATGGCCACTCTTTGGTCCACCTATCAAAGCGACACTTTGGCCCTTTGTGTATTTGAATATTTTATTGCAAAAAATCAGGATCCCGATACAGCATCCATTCTTCGCTTAGCACAAGAAAAATCTGAACTGCACATTGAATTCATCTCAAGCATTTTCAAAGAAGAACAAATCCCTATCCCTGTTGGATTTTCAAAGGAAAAGGACGTATTCCCTGATGCCCCGTCCATTTATGGCGACACCTTTTTCTTGATGTATCTACGGCAAATGGCCAAGGTTGGAATGATTACCTATAGTGGAGCCCTTGCCCTGACCGTGAGAGAAGACATTCTTGAGTTCTTTCAACAAGCCCTTCAGTTTTCTGGTGACCTCTACAAAAAAACGACGGAAACTGGAAAAGAAAAAGGAATATTAGTCAGACCTCCGTATATTGATTATCCTGAAAAGGTTGAGTTTATCAAGGAAAAATCATATATGAGCTCCAGCCTGAATCCATTTGTCAATAGACGGCCGCTGAATGCCATTGAAATCTCCCATCTCTTCCTTAACACGGAAACCAATTTACTCGGGAGCATGATTGCTACAAGCTTCGCTCAAATGGCGCAATCAAAAGAAGTAAGAAAATTCATGACCAGGACACAGGAAATTGCTCAAAAACACCTCAATATCTTCAGTGATGCACTGATCAATAACGATATGCAGGCTCCCATGTCTTGGGATACCAATGTAAAAGCTTCAACCACCGCTGCTTTTTCAGATAAATTGATGATGTTCCACACCACCCTGATAAGCAATGCCGGGATGGGGAACTATGGTACAGCTGCAGCGGCAAGTATGAGAGCTGACCTGGTATCGAATTATTTCAGACTCATACTCGAGGTCGCTGAATTAGGTAAAAGTGGCGCGGACATCATGATCGATAACGGTTGGCTGGAAGAACCACCTCAGTCTGCTGATCGAAAAAAGTTGGCGGAGGATAAGTGATGAGGTCCGTCCCTCATCACGTTAGATCACTAAAGAAAAACCTCCAAATCAGCTCTATTCCAATTGATTTTCAAGTGGAATGATGGAAGATTTGGAGGTCCATCCCTCAGTTCTTGATCGATACATTTACTTGATCGGAATGGGAGATGGTGATGGGGTGTTGTCCGGTTCCCAGTTTGAGGGTGGCGGATTTGTTAGGGTTCCCTTCGTCTTCTATGCCCTCTTCTTCTGATTCAGGTACATTTGCTTGTTCTAGAAATTGCCACTCGGCGTCCTCCCCCTGTATGTCCCCTACATTTTCGGCATTGATGGTCAAATCTTCGGATGAAGGAAGAACCAGGTTGACCATTCCTGAGCTTGATACTTCCCATGAGCTTGAAAGGGTTCTCGGCTTTAATGTGACGTCGTTATAGTTACTGGAGATTTCCAAGGACTTTGATGCCGGAACGACGAGTGTAGCCTGCATTTCCTGACCAGATTGTCTCCATCCATTGGACTCAGGAAGACCCTTTAGGGTGATAAATAATGTGTCTCCTTTTTGTGTTGTCAGTAAATAATCTTCAGGCTTCGAAAAGAATGGCCGATCTCCCGAGAAGGTTCCTCGATACGTACCAAACACACTCACTTCTTTATCTGTAACGGTTTCAATCGTTATCGGATAGTAACTGGAATCAACGACAATCCGCTTCACATCATCACCAACCTGATGGTTATAAGATGGAAGGTCCGCTGTTTTCACTTCAGAATCAAAGAACGCTTGCATCTGTTCCATCAATCCTGTTGCCTGCAGAACGGTAAATCCGATTCCCAGCGTCCCAATGACAGCCACAAAGATAATACTTAAAAAATCATATTGTAATATCGGTTTTTCCTGCCTGGATAGATACAAGTATACTAAGATTTCTGCCCCCAATACGATCAACAGCACCGGCCACCAACCTGCCAATACATAGGCTGAATCCCATTTTAACAACTGTGAAAACAGCAGGAAAATTCCCAGGAACAAAAGGGATGCCCCCATTGATATAGATCCGACTCTCCAAGTTCTCATTCTGATACCTCCTCTTTCGAATGGGCTTTTTTACTTCCCGCCACCAATTTAATTCCTCCCCCTATAAGAAGAAGGCAAACAATCCCCGGCTGGATATAGTTATACATCACATGATAAAGATCAATTCCATACGTCTCTAAAAACGGTAGTGATAGGGGCATAAGGATGTTCGTTGCCAAGTAGTAGACCCCAAGCAGCATCAATCCGATTCCCACCCACTTCTGCTGATTGATTAAGTAAGACACGATCGGCGTATCTTCTAGAGGTTCCTTTCCGTGCTTAGAAGCCCGTTGCAATCCATCAAAGAAGCTGTAGAACCAGATGATCGGAACTAAGAATAGAAAAATCCCCAACCGAAGGACGTCCAATATATAGATGGAGAACAAGAACACCGCCATTAGCTGAATGCCCCGTCGTTGATATCCAAGGTACAGATGTCCCGCTCCAGGAAACATCGATAAAAATGTGGCGAATGCCTTACTCTTCCTCCCGCCTTCATGCTGGGCTTCCAGGTCTTCCAACACAGACCGATCCGTCAGCACTTCACCAGCCTGTTTTTTATTCAATAATTGCATGGTATCGAAGAAGTTGTATACCCATACGACAGGTAGAACGATCAGGAATACCATAAACTCCCCTCTCCCCGTCATCGCTGTTACAAACAGGATCATCGCAGCCACTCCGAGGAACGTTGCCAAAAATGTGACACCCCGGTTCATCAGTCCCAGTTGGAAATGACCGAGACCTGGGATCATGGAAAGGATGATGGTATAGAAGCGTTCGGTACTCAGCTCCCCTGAATCACTTTCTACCACCGGTTCTCGTGATGCTTCATTCGCTTTCAACATTCTGGATGCGACAAGTGCCGTATTAACGATACTGATGAGATATAATAGGAACGCAAATCCAATGGTGATAAAAGCAAAACCATCCCAGTTCAACACTTCCGCTCCCACGAATGCAACAGGAAATGACGCAATCAATACGAGTATAAACAGGACCCCTCTAAAAACCTTCCCTAAATACATTAATCCCACACCGGGTATAAAAGCCAACAAAAACGCAATGATCGGATTCTTCTTTTTATCCATCTTACTCTGCCTCCTGTTCTTCAATTTCTTCAACACTATCCAGTAAAGCCGTTGTTTTATTTAAAATATTTTCTGTAAACGAAGGTTGTTGATTTTTTTCAAAATCAGTCGTGATTTTCGTTAGTTCACCAAAAATACCAGATGCCATCAAAATCAGCGTCATCGCCGTAGCCAGCACATAATGAAACACCTTTTCCTCATACCACTGTTTTTTGACCGGCCTCATCACGGGATCCCTTTCAACCGGAATTCGCTCCATCACCTGTTCTGTATAGAGGGACGGACCTTCAATGGAAGGAAGCTCATCCTGAACCGCCTCGATTGCTTCCATATAAAGACTCATGCATTGATCGCAATTGTATAGATGCTCCTCGTATTCGGTTCGCTTATTATCATCCATTTCTTCTCTGGCGTAATTCTTCCATTCTTCCAACGCAATATGGCTCATATGAAATCCTCCTCCTTCCAATGCTTCCTCATCCATAGCCTTGCCCGGTACAGCTTTGTTTCAATCGTTTTCACCTGCACATGCTGTTCATTTGCAAGCTCCTGATAGGACTTTTCTTTTATGTAGAACCCTTCAATCACTTCTCTGTACGATTCGGGAACTTCTTCTAAATGCCTCAACACGAGCTGCTTTTGTTCTTTTCTTAGTAATCGTCTTTCTATAGCGTCCTCTGACTCTTTTACAGGGAGCTCGTCGACCAGCTCTTCCTCCTGTCTTGCCTGCCTTCGCTTACAATCAATGGCATGGTTCACCGCAATTCTCGTCATCCATGTCTTAAACCCTTGATGCCCGTACTGAGGGAGAGAGGTGTAAATCTTCATCCAGACTTCCTGTGATGCATCTTCAGCATCTTTCTGATTTCGCAGAACCCCGAAGATGCATTTAAAAACATACTGCTTATGCATTTCGATCAACATCCGAAACGCATGCTCACTTCCATTCTTCGCCTTTTCAATTAGCGGATCCACCAACCTCTCTCCCCCTTTCTTGTGGTCTCATACTAATAGACGAAAGAAAATGGTGAATCCCTACAGTTTTTTAAAAATATTTTTTTGTTGTTGGTGGTGCATGTTACATTTCATTGGATTCACAGCTGATCATCGCTCATAATTTCACGATTTGTGATTTCGCCGTTATATTGAAAATATCGCCGTTAAAATCAGGATTTCGCCGCTATATTGAGGATTTCGCCGTTAAATGTATCTCTCATCGATTCAACAGGAGATTACAAGTACCGGGGAGTGGGTCGATACCTTCTTTTGAATGTACGTTCGCTGATATATTTGAAATTTCGCTGATAAAATTCGGATTTCGCTGATATATTGATAATTCCGCTGATAAACTAGGCGATTTCGCTGATATAATGACAGGGTCCAGTATTCCGCTCCCTCTCCCTAATCGAAACAATACGAATTTTGTCGGTTATTCGTTGAATCGCGATTAAAATTGAGAAGAATCTCAATTATTATCAATTTCGACCATCCCCCAGCCTCATCCCTCCAGAAAACCACCCTTATTTACCATCTAACACGAAATCTACATTCCTGTTATACTCGTAAAGTACTGAATTCCATAAAGAAGTGAGTGGATACTATGAAAGAAGGCATTACGTTTATTGTGGAGATCATTAACAACCTCCACGACATGTTAATAGGGATAACGAGTGATCTCGGTTTCACTCTTACTGATAAAGATCTGCATTTTTGGATTATGGGCATCATCGGGATTTCCGTGTTCTTTTTTGTATACATTGTGTCTAAGATTCTTTCGAAGCTTAAATTCGGTATCACCGCTCTGGCTTTCTTCTATACATTGACCTTCATGTTTGTGTTGGTCTTTGCGATTGAAATCCAGCAGGCAATCACAAACCGGGGGCAGATGGAGTTCATCGATGCCATCGTTGGGTTGTGGGGATACATTGTTTTTTTCCTCATGTACATTGGATTCGCAGCTATGATTCTCCTGATTAAGTTTTTCTATCAAAAGCTCTCCCGGAACAAAGAAGAGACCTTGGGAAGCGACTAGGGTCTTGCTTCCCCCTGAGTAATACAAACATTTTTTTCCGATTGCACTGCTGATTTATCATGAAAAAGAAACCGAACGGGCCCTAAACTCGCTTTTCTTTCCTATATAAAAAAAGGAGCAAACGCTATATGCGCTTGCTCCTCTACTATTTCACCTTACATAAATACTTCAATTCTATTGGATTCCTCATTCAAAAGACTCTCAAGCACTTCGCGTTTAATCCTCATACCACCCGTACGATATCGATTAGATACCTCTTCTGTCTCCACTTTTTCACCATTAACCACAATGTGGCTGCTCTTTTCTCCCATGAGATAAGTGAATGTAACAGGACGATTCATAAATTTAAATTCAAACGTCAATCCGTCAAATTTCTCTGGTAAAACGGGATCAATGATCAAATCTTCAGCTTCTTGGCGAATGCCCAGGCAGTTGGAGATTAATTGGTTCATGTAGATTCCAGGTCCGCTTGAGTAGATTCTCCAGCCGCCCTTTACCGGTACCGTTCCTGCGCGGAGCTCGTTGAAGCGTTCTTGCGCCTCGTATCGTGTATTGAATTTACCGTCGGAGCTGCTGAAGTATGCGTTGCTTTGTCTTCTTTCTGCGTTTGGCACGACTTCTGTCAACCCGACAGGATTGATGATTTCAAGTCCCTTCCATACTTCCTCCGTATTTCCGAGCTTCGCCATTGCTTCAACAAAGCGAATATGAGCGTGAACATATTGCAGACCGATTTCGCGGCCGAAATTGGCTGCTTGTTCTGCTCGTTTGAAGTGTGTGCTTACTCCCCCATTGTAGTTTGCAGGGCGGTTCATTAATCGGACTCCGTCTGGACAATAGAGGTGTTCCTTTACCAATTGGTAATGGGATTCTGCTTGTTCCGGCGTGAATAATTCAGAGATGATACTGCGGTTCATTGGCAGCAGTCGATACTCTATGCCCGTTTTCGTGTCCGTCGGGTGAAGCATTAATTCTGCATGTGCCGGATCTTCCATGTAAACAAAGCCTGGTATCACATCATTTTGTAAAATATAGCGATTATAATCATTCTGTATTCCTGATGCGAGTGCTTTGAATTCCGAAGCTACTTCATCTCGAACTCCATGAAGTACGTTAGACAATTGATTCAATACCTGATAGGTCAAGGCAACTGTCCAACTGCTCGCCATGAATTTTTTCAGCTGTGAGTTTGCCGGTTGAAGCGTATCATCCCAATCCCCATCACCGTATGATGAAAGGAATGTGTCATGCAAGAAGTGTTCTTTAATATAGGCGATTTCTTTATGAATATGGTCTAATAGCGTCGCCCTTTCTTCCGATAAATCAAAGCCATCCCGGGTCGTATAAGGGATTTCTTCCTCCAGAATGCTGTAATCATTGGTTGCCGCGATATAGTCACCGACAACTTTTAACGGCCAAACAATGATATCTCCATGACTATCATCCTGCTGAATCTTGAAGTAACGGTCAAACATGAACCATTGCGGCCAATTACCGTTGTCTTCATATTGATGAGAATAGACGGTTTTGATGATATCTTTCACACTTTGGTAGTTGTGAGTGGCCATGAAGTACTCTGTCGGGCCCTGACATACATCCCGGGTTCCCCAAGCCGCTCCGCCGTATTGCTCCAGTCCATGCGGCACCGAGAAATGGACAAGCATATTGTGTGTGTACCACCATGATAAGGAATTGACTTTGGCCAGTTCGCTTGGAATCTCCCCATGTTGAGAAAGCTTGAATCCATTCATCACTTGATGATAGTACTCTCTATAGCGCTTGATTTCAACGTTCATATCAGACTCTTCGAATCCCCTTTCTTCCCCGTGAAGAAGACCTTGAATGGTCATGGTCCATTCTGGTGTCGCGGTTAAGTCGAGTACACAAAGAGATGCACTTCCAGCTGGGACGTTCTTACCCAATCTTTCCTCGTTCCCTATGCTCATTTCAGCCCCATCGACCTTTATTTTATAACACAGGTCAGGGTACGTTTGGCTGCTTTCAGATCGAGAATCAGCAGAAATGGAGAGGGTATCATCGTTTTTTTCAAGCTTAAAAGGGACTTCATATTCATTGTTGTTCATTGTAATCTGATTCGAAACAAGATAACGGTACTGTTTTCCGGTCTCAGATTGTACGTTCAGTCGGACTTCGGGAGTATCAACAGTCGTATAATTTGTGATGATGATCGTGTCATCCTGTGTCTTGTAATACCAGCGCGCATAGTTGAAGCCTAATTCAAACAAGGAAGGCATGGTTAATAAACGATACTCTCCTTCAACCTCAACATAAATGCGTTGACCGGACGTTTTCATGACGTTTAAATGATTCCGGGTATTCGTTAACATCTTGTTGAAAGAAGTATTTCCAATCACCAGTTGTGAGTTGAATACTCCGTACATGAAGGAAGTGGATGTGATGGTCCCTTCCTTCAGCTCATGATTTCCTCCAGACATGAGGATGTGCCCATGAGGTCGTTCAACAACCAATTCTTTTTCTTTTAACACGACATGTTCGTGAGTGTCTGTGAAGAAGGAAAGCAAACGGTCGCCATCCCATTCTTCTGTATGGCGCTCAGTAAATAGACCGGCAATTTCTTCTTTGGACATCTCTTCCGTTTGAAGGGGTTCGCCAATTTCAGGTGATAGAATCACTTTTTCGAGTGGAGCACTGAAATTCTCCTTAAGCTCCTGTACTCCTTCCCATGCATGTTCCACTTCTTGTTGATATTCTAACGTCGTGATCGCTTCAGAATGGTTTTCTCTAAATAGACCGTAGAAGACAAAATGTTCTTGTCCTGATAGTCGTACCTTCTCTGATTGCAGGGCCGTATAAGCAAATTCATATTGATAGACTTCGTTTGCCAATGAAGGCTGCGTCAAGATTTCCGGTTTGTTTGTTTCCTTGTAGGATAAGCCGAAAAATTGGAATCCGTCCGTCGAGTAGCCAGCCGTCTTTCTGATGGACCCTTGCTGAATATAGGGAAAACCATTCAATTGTGGTTGATTTTGACGGGAACAGACAATAAATCCTTTATCATCATCTTCAAATACTTTGTGATCCACGTATTGAGACATGTAGGCTTCATTCGAGCGGACACCGCCTTTATCTGCCAATCCTAAATCCTGTCCATAAATGACATCGATCTCCGCGTCCTGTCCATCTACCATCACATCCCAGAACCAAACTCCTGTTTGTGTCAAAGTAAATGTTACTTCGTATTGAAGAGTCTTATGGTTCCCGGACCACTTCACCTGGGTTTCTGAAAATCGCACCTCACTCGTTGATTGTACACCGATTAATGGAACAATCTCGATTTCGGATGTTTGATAGATTCGCAAGTAAAGATTGTTTAACGAGCCATCGATGGGATTCGTCAATAATTGATTGATCATGGTAGATGCATGGTTTATTTCAAAAAGATCGCCGCTATTTAAAAAGGTGAATTGAAGATCACCGGATGTAAGCTTATGTGTAGTATTCATTCTGTTCCCCTCATTTCATCTATTTTACTAATGTAAAGGATTGCTCCATTCCTTCTTTACTATTTGGACCTGCATAGGCAATAAAAGTCCCCGGGTCACTGTCAAACTGTAAATCTGAATGATGATAACGAAGCTGTGATTCTGAAAGGGTAAATGAAACCTGCTTCGACTCTCCCGGTTCCAGGACGATTTTTTGGAAGTCTTTTAGTTCCTTTAATGGTCGGATCACTTCCCCACTCACATCCCGTACATAAAGCTGAACGACTTCCTCTCCTTTCATAGAGCCGCTGTTTGTTACGGTAACAGAAACGGTAATCGGCTGATTGGGTGTCATAACAGATTCAGCAATCGTCATGTCGCTATACGAAAATGAGGTATAACTTAAACCGAAACCAAACGGTAAAAGAGGATCATTCGGAATATCCAGGTATTGAGAGACATAACGGACCTGGGCATCCGGTGCTCCCTTTGGTCTCCCCGTATTGAAGTGATTATAATAAACCGGCACCTGTCCTACACTATATGGGAAGGACATGGTCAGGCGTCCGGATGGATTTTCATCCCCGTATAATAGGTCGGCAACCGCTGCCCCGCCTTCCGTTCCGGGGTACCAGGCTTCAAGGACTGCATCGACCTGGTCGATGACCCCATGTAAATCCAGTGGTCTGCCATTAAATAGAATGGCCACCATCGGTTTATTTAATTTCTTCAATCGCGAAACAAGTTCCAGCTGGGCATCAGGCAGTTTGATATTCGCTCTACACCCTGCCTCCCCGCTCATTTCAGAATCCTCACCAAGTGCCAGAACGATGATATCTGCTTCTTCCGCCACTCTCTCAGCCTCAAGCAATTGCTCTTCAGAAACCGTTTCAATTTCAGATCCTTTAGCAATCGTAAGGTGAGAAGACTCCACTTTCATCTTCATTCCATCCATTAATGTCACGGCATCTTCTTTCGATCCTAACCATGACCAAGGCCCAAGGATGTCACCATTTTGAGCAAACGGTCCTTTAAGTGAAATTTTCTGATTGCGTTTTAAAGGTAAAACGCTCTCATTTTTTAGTAGAACGCAAGACTTTGCTGCTAGTTTACGAGCTGCCGCACGGTGTTCAGAGCTCAACACCACTTCTTGTTCAAGCTTTTCATCTGCACCGCGGTAAGGATTCTCGAATAATCCTAACTTTTGTTTAAGCTCTAATATACGCAGTACACCTTCGTCGATGATGGATTCATCAACTGCTTTTTCTTCCACCAGTGTCTTCAAATATTTCACATACGTCGAGGTCATCATTTCGATATCAACACCGGCTGTGATCGCTTTAAGTGCGGCTTCTTTTTCATCCTCTGCCACACCATGAGGGATCATCTCTTTCACTGCTCCCCAATCCGATATAAGAACGCCGTTGAATTCCATTTCCTCTCGAAGTATGGAACGCATAAGCTTCTTATTTCCTGTAGCAGGAATCCCAAACACCGTATTAAAAGCGGTCATGACCATTTCACAGCCTTCATCAAGTGCCGCTTTGTATGCCGGTAAATAGGTTTCCCTGAGTTCCCGCTCCGACATATCAACCGTGTTATAATCACGGCCGCCTTCAGCAGCACCATAGGCTGCAAAGTGTTTGACACAAGCTGCCACACGATTATTATCCTGAGTTAGATCTTCCCCTTGAAACCCTCTCACAAATGCTCTGCCAAATTGGCTGTTTAAAAAGGAATCTTCACCTGTAGACTCCATCACTCTTCCCCACCGAGGATCGCGAACGAGATCAACCATCGGGGCAAACGTCACATGGACTCCTGATACTGATGCCTCTTTTGCAGCAATTTCCGCACTCTTTTCCGCTAACTCAAGGTCCCATGAACATCCGATCCCAAGTGGTACCGGGAAGATTGTTTTGAAACCGTGTACAATATCAGACATTACCAATAAAGGAATGCCCAGTCTGTTTTCTTCCATATGAGTGCGTTGAATGTTAATAACGTTTCTTGCACCAGAAGCTCCCAATACGGATCCACTATTCCGGACAACTTCCTCGTCGATTCCCATGTCGACCATCGGGCCGGTAATTTCACCTTGATCGCTTGCCCCTTTAAAAAAAGGCGTAGCAAGCTGGGTAAGCTGTGCAATTTTTTCATCCAACGTCATTTGGTTAAGTAATGCAGTTAGTTTATTTTCATTCATAAGTAGAACCTCCAATTGAGTTTTTCATTTTGGTTCTTTCTAATCATTGAAACGTTTCGATTAACAATTGAAGAAAAGTATAAAGGTAAATGGATCGTCAGTCAACTATAGATTCACACTCTACTATCTTCTTCAAAAGCCTGTTATTACAACAAATACTATAATATATATATAGGTATAATATGGAATGAAACTTAAAATTCTAGTATTTTTCAGAAAAGTGTTGAAAGCGGATACACCTTTGATTATAATATAGTCATCGAAACGTTTCAATAACACCTGGTAAGATATTTTCCATAATAAGAAAACAACTCTTACCACCTCTGATTCAATTTTTTAATAGGGTTTCAAACTAATAGAAATGGAGATGAAGGTATGAAAAAGAAAACATGGTCTTTCTTTATGATTTGTGTACTGGCGCTATCTGCTGTATTAGCAGGATGCGGCGGTGGAAGCGAGTCTGAAGATGGGAAGAAAACGATTACTGTCTGGGCAATGGGTGAAGAAGGTAAGAAGCTTAGTAAACTTGCTGAAGAATTTGAAAAAGAAAACACAGATATCAAAGTAAAGGTACAAGCGATTCCTTGGGAAACAGCTCATGACAAACTATTGACAGCAGTTGCTTCAAAAAATGGACCTGATGTTCTTCAACTGGGAACAACCTGGGTTCCGGAGTTTGCAGATGCAGGAGCGTTGCTTGATCTGACTCCATATTTAGAGGATTACCCGGATTTCAAACCTGAGAATTATTTCGCAGGTTCTGCGGACTCTATGACCTATGATGATCAAGTGGTCGGGATTCCTTGGTATATCGATACTCGTGTTTTATACTACCGTACCGACCTGTTAAAAGAAGCCGGATACGATCAAGCTCCTGCTACTTGGGATGAAATGAAAGATGCTGCGACGAAGTTAAACGACAGAGGCGATGACGTTTACGGTCTTGATATTGACCGGAACGACCAAATCACACCGTTTATCTTTGCATGGCAAAATGGGTATGAATTTGAAGGTAAAGATAAGATGAATTTCGATAGTCCGGAATTTAAAGAAGCGATGGAATACTATACAAGCTACTTTAAAGAAGGAATCAGCCCTACTACTGAAGGGATGGATATTGTTCAAGCGTTTAAAGATGGAGTGAAACCGATGTTCTTCAGTGGTCCTTGGATGATCAATATCATTAATGACCAAGCACCGGATCTTAAGGATAAATGGGCAGTGGCCGTTATGCCGAAGAAAGAAAGAAATACATCAAGCATGGGTGGGGCAAACTTCTCTGTCTTCCATAATTCAGAGAATGTAGACGAGTCCCTTAAATTCATCTCCTATGTGAATGAAGTGGATACTCAAATGGAATGGCTGGAAATGTCCAATACTCTTCCATCAAGAAAAGAAGCATGGGAAGAGCCTAAATTAAAAGACGATCCACTATTATCCGTGTTCGGGGAACAGCTGAAATCTACTAAAGCCTCTCCACAAATCAAAGAGTTTGAAAAGATCGCACAGGAATTCCTTTCAACTATTGAGAGAGTGACCGTTGGCAACGCTGACTTAGACAAAGAATTAGAACAGTTTAATAAAAAAGCACAAGAAATGGTAGAAGAATAAATCGAAAATAAATGAAACAAACGCTTCTATTAGGAAGTTATAGTAAGGAACATTTGGAGTTACAGGCATATGGATCACACCTTTGCCTGAGCTCCATTTTTAGCAAGCTGGCCTTTACGAAGCGTAGTTTTAGTTAGGTGGGATATCATGGGCAATGGATTCAAATTCAATAAAAACAATAAACATCCATATGTGTTTATAGCTCCTGCGGTTATCATATTGACTGTCTTTAGTATCATTCCGATCATTGTAGCGTTCTTTATAAGCTTTACAGATCTTGACTTAAAGGGCTTAGCTGATTGGTCCAATATCAGTTTCATCGGGCTAGAGAATTATTCAAAGTTGATAACGGATGATTTATTTCATAAGTCGATCATTAATACGTTGTTTTATGTTGTCATCGGTGTTCCCCTTGTCATTATATTCTCTTTGGGAATCGCCTTATTGCTGAACTACGGAACAAGCTCGTTGTTCAAAGTATTTCGGGGCGTATACTACATGCCTTCCATCACAAATATCATTGCCGTCGCAGTTATATGGGGATTTCTTTACAATACAGAGTACGGGTTGTTCAACTACCTATTATCACTGGTAGATGTGGATAAAATTCCTTGGTTAGGAGAGCCAACGATTGCGAAACTATCGTTGATTGTTTTAGCCGTATGGAAGGGAATCGGAATCAATATGATCATCTTCCTTGCTGCCTTGCAAGGAATACCGAAGTCCTATTATGAGGCTGCTGAAATGGATGGTGCCAATCGATTGCAGGTACTGTTCAATGTCACGATACCATTACTCCGGTATGCTACATTCTTCGTGACGATCACCACCCTGATTGGCTGGTTGCAATTCTTCGAAGAACCATTTGTCATGACTAATGGCGGTCCATTGGATGGTACGATCTCCATGGCATTATTCATCTACAAAAAAGGCTTCCAATTCAGTGAATTTGGTTATGCCGCAGCAGGTTCCTTTATTCTTTTTATCTTTATCATTATGATTACGCTATTCCAATTCAAGCTTAGAAAATCTGATACAGAATATTAAGTCTGAAAATTTATTAGTATCGGGGCTGAAACAATGAAAGCAAATACAATGAAACGAAAAACCGAAAAAACACTGGTAGCCTTACTTATGATTCTTGGTGGAATCCTTGTTTCCATCCCTTTCATTTGGATGATTTCAAGCTCATTCAAACCTGAAAGTGAAGTATTGCAAATACCACCTACCTTGTTTCCAGAGAACCCTACATTGGAAAACTATCTTAACTTATTTGAAAGCATGAATTTTGGTGTGTATTTGAGAAATACCCTTGTAATCGTCTTATTTTCCTTTTTAGGATTATTCTTTAATGCCATGGCTGGTTATGGATTTGCAAAATTTCATTTTAAAGGAAAAGAAAAAATCTTTTATATAGTGCTTGCAACCATGATGATTCCTGCACAAGTAACGATGATTCCCGTTTACTTAATTTTGAACGAGATGGGCTTGACCAATACGATGGCCGGGATCATCCTGCCCGGGCTTGCAGCAGCATTCAGTATCTTCCTATTTAGACAATTTATGACCACGATTCCAACCGATTTGCTTGAAGCAGCCCGCCTTGATGGGGCAGGGGAATTCTATATCTTCTTTAAATTAATCGTTCCCATTGCGAAGCCGATTTTTGCTGTACAGGGAATTCTGACGTTTATCGGAGCATGGAACAGCTTCCTATGGCCGTTGATCATCGCCAATGATGAAAGCCTCTACACCCTTTCAGTAGGACTATCCCTCCTTCAAGGGCAGTATGCGAATAACTTTGGTCTTCAAATGGCCGGAGCGGCATTCATGGTCGTACCGATTATCATCATCTTCTCTTTCTTCCAAAAATATATCGTCGAAGGGTTTACGATGTCGGGGATTAAATAGTGACGGGAAAAACAACAACCTCTACTAGTCTAAAGTGTGAATGCCTATACTATAAATGTATAATGAATCTTGGAGACAGAGATGAACAACCGCTATTCATATAGCAATCAAGGATGTGAATAAATGGCAACAATCAAAGATGTGGCAAAGCTTTCAGGAGTAGCCGTTTCAACGGCCTCCTACGCTTTAAATAACAGTACCAAAGTAAGCGAAGAAACAAGAAAGAAAGTATTGGATGCAGCAAAACAATTGAACTATCAAAAGAACGGACTCGCATCCGATTTAAAACGTACCAACACGAATACCATCGCCTTGATTCTGAGTGATTTATCAGGTCCGTATTATTCTGAATTAATTAAAGGTGTCCAGGATGTGACATCTACTAACGGGTACGACCTCATAGCCTGCAGTTCAATTGGCGGTGCCCAATCTACAGCCATTAAATTTTTGAAAGAAAAACGAGTCGACGGTGTGATTATCTTAGCCCATAACATCACAGACGAAACGATATTGGAATCCACCCGCGAAGGATTCCCTATCGTCGTGTTGGACCGGGATATTAAACATGACTATGTTCTCCAGGTGGAAGTCGACAATGTCGAAGGTGGATTTCAGGCTACGGAACATCTGATTAAGAAAGGTCACCGGAATATTGCTTATATTAGCGGACCTTATAACTCCCATGACAATGAACTCCGCTTCCAGGGCTTTAAGCAAGCCTTGGAGAAACATGATATTCCTTATCGTTCTAAATGGAAAACATCAGGCGGATTTACACGTGAAGGCGGATATAAAGCAACGAAAATGCTCATTGCCCAACAAGATATCCCCCAAGCCATTTTTTATGCCAACGATGAAATGGCGATCGGTGGATTACAGGCTCTATCCGAGAAAAATATCCGGGTGCCGGAAGATATCTCGATTATCGGATTCGATGATATTCAACTGTCAGAGTACGTATCTCCCCCATTGACCACCATGAGGCAGCCGAAATACGAAGCCGGCGCACTCGCTGTTCATCTAATCTTTCAGAAGCTTGCTAAAGAGGAAGTCGATCCCTATTATAAGTTGACGACTGAATTAGTGGAACGGAGATCGGTTAAGGACAATAAGTAGACTTGAAGAGAAGCGAATCCGTGAAGATGGGTTTGCTTTTTTTCGTCATCTTCATGAAACACGTCTAAAAGCTTCCGTATCCTTCTTATTGCAAATAACACTTCGAATGTCACCTGTACATAAACACATTCCAACTCCTCTCTAAAAGTGACTCTTACTAGAACCTTCTCCACATACGTTAACAAAACCTTCACAAATATTGGGTACATTGTGTGATTGAGATGGTATTTTACTGGGTATACAATGAGGAGGAATGAATATTCATTCCGTATTTAACCCATGAAAGGCTGAATCCTTATGGCAACTGCAGTAAATAAACGTGACAGCATTATATCAAGCGCTTTGGTTCTTTTTGCTGAGCGTGGATATGACGCGACTACGATTCCAATGATTGCGACATCGGCAGGAGTTGGAGCCGGTACCATCTATCGTTACTTTGAAAATAAAGAAGTGCTTGGCAACAAGCTTTTTCAAGAGTATGTAAGGATATTTACAGAAACTCTTGAAAATGAGTTCCCTTATGATGAAACCATTCGGGATCAATTTCATCATATATTTAAAGCCATGATTCTATTTACAACAAAGCAAAGCCATGCACTTTATTTTATTAAAACACATAGCAGTGCCCATTTTTTAGACAAAGCAAGTCATGATAGCTTTCAAGGACTCCTGGATATCCTAAAGAATTTTTTTGATTCAGGAAAAGAGAAAAAAGAAATTAAGGAGCTTCCTTCCTCCGCTCTGATTGCCATCGTTTACGGAGCTTTTCTAGAGCTTCAACGATTAGTTCGTATTGGGGAGCTGGAGCCGGAAGCAAAACTATTAGAAGATGTAGAAGAAAGTATCTGGGACGCTGTACGATTACATGTATGAGAAACAAATAGTTTCTCATACACCAAACGGAATGAACGTTCATTCCGTTATAATTCTTTAAAAAGAGGTGCTACTAAATGACAAACTCAAACCAACTACCGCAGCCAAAGACGTATGGACCCCTCGGCAGTTTGCCGGTCATCGATAAAGACAAACCTCTTCAATCCTATATGAAGCTTGCAAGAGAACTCGGCCCGATCTTTCAGTTTCAATTTCCGGGACGTATCAGTACGTTTGTATCGAGTGCCTCCCTTGCTAAAGAAATTTGTGACGAAACACGATTTGATAAGAAAGTCGGCCCGGCCCTGCAAAAAGTAAGAGCATTTGGCGGCGACGGCCTTTTCACAAGTGAAACGACGGAAAACAATTGGAAAAAGGCGCATAATATCCTGCTTCCAAGTTTCAGCCAGCAGGCAATGAAAGGCTATCATGCTAAAATGGTCGATCTCGCCACCCAACTTATTCAGAAGTGGGCCCGCTTAAATCCGGCTGATGAAATCGATGTTCCTGAAGATATGACTCGCTTAACCTTGGATACGATCGGTCTCTGCGGGTTTAATTACCGCTTTAACAGCTTTTATCGGGAAAATTCCCACCCATTTGTCGACAGTATGGTCCGGGCAATGGACGAAGCCATGAGTCAAACGCAGCGACTTGGTGTTCAAGATAAATTGATGGTTAAATCTAAAAAACAATTCAAGGAAGACATTCAATACATGTTCAATCTGGTTGATGAATTGATTGCGGAACGGAAACAAAATGGTGATCAGGGTGAGGATGACCTGCTCTCCCATATGTTAAAAGGGAAGGATCCGGAAACGGGTGAAGTGCTAGATGATGAGAACATCCGTTATCAAATCATTACTTTTTTAATTGCTGGACACGAAACAACAAGTGGTCTTCTATCGTTTACCATTTACTTTCTCATGAATAATCCGGAAAAATTGAAGAAAGCGCAGCAAGAAGTGGATGAAGTGCTGGGTGACGACGTTCCTGATTATAAACGAGTGAAGAAATTGAAATATGTTCGCATGGTGCTTAATGAAGCACTTCGTCTATGGCCGACAGCACCGGCATTTTCCGTTTATGCAAAAGAAGACACGACGCTAAACGGGAAATACAAAGTTAAGAAAGATGATGTATTCACCCTTATTATTCCAGAGCTTCACCGTGATCCATCCGTTTGGGGAGATGACGCAGAATCGTTTAGACCAGAGCGTTTTGAGGACCCGTCTTCGATTCCGTATCACGCTTACAAACCTTTCGGAAACGGGCAGCGCGCCTGCATCGGCCAGCAGTTTGCCCTTCACGAAGCGACGCTTGTTCTCGGAATGATTTTGCAACACTTTGATCTGATTGATCATAGAGAATATCAATTGGATGTAAAAGAAACCTTGACCCTCAAGCCAGATGGTTTGACGATGCGCGTTTCACCTCGGAAACCGGTCATGTCCTTTACAGCTGCTTCTTCGGAAGAAGTGATATCTGAGAAAAAAGCAGAACAAGCTTCTCTAGAGTCGTCTCATGGTACACCACTCCATATTCTGTTTGGTTCAAACATGGGAACAGCTGAAGGAATCGCCCGCGATCTTGCTGAAACAGGTCGTCAACAAGGCTTCATTACCGAGGTTGCCCCTTTAAATGATTTTACGGGCGGGCTTCCGACAGAAGGAGCGGTTCTCATTGTTTCTGCTTCCTATAACGGAAATCCTCCGGACAATGCGGACGCATTCGTTTCTTGGCTAAATGAAACGGAGGAAGGAACACTAAACGGTGTTCGCTATGCGGTATTCGGATGTGGCGACCACAACTGGGCGACTACGTACCAACGCATCCCTACCTTCATTGATGAGCAGATGGAACAAAAAGGAGCTCATCGCCTGTCTAACACAGGCCATGGTGATGCAAGCGACGATTTTGAAGGAGATTACGAGAAATGGTCGGATGCTCTTTGGCCAAATCTAGCAAAAGAATTGAACATAGAACTTCATCAAAACGGGCAAGAAAGCAGGTCAATCACGATGAATTTTGTCAGTGATGTCAGTGACACACCACTTGCCCGCACTCATCATGCTTTTACATCGGTGGTAAGTAGAAATATTGAATTGCAGAATGTGGAAAGTGGAAGGAATACAAGACATATTGAGTTGACTCTTCCAGAGGGTGTTGACTATGAGGTAGGAGACCATATTGGGGTGCTTCCACGGAATCCAAGCGTTCTTGTTGAGCGAGTGCTCAGTCGATTCAACCTGAACGGCGAAGATTATGTCCAACTTACTGGAGATCCCGGAAAAGCAGTCCACCTTCCAACAGAGAAGCCAGTAATTCTTAAGGAATTACTCTCTAATTATGTGGAATTCCAAGAACCTGCTACCCGTTCCCAAATCCGGGCACTTGCGTCTCATACTGTATGTCCTCCCCATGTATTAGAGCTTGAAGAGCTATTGGAGGATGGAACGTACAAAAGGGAGATACTCGGTAAACGGATCACCATGCTGGACCTGGTGGAAAAGTACCTTGCCTGTGAAATTCCGTTTGAAGGGTTCCTGCTTTTACTCCCAGCACTAAAAGCAAGATACTACTCGATTTCAAGCTCTCCCCTCTACAAAGAAGGAGAAGCGAGCATCACGGTCAGCGTCGTTCGCGGAGATGCATGGAGCGGACATGGAGAATACAAAGGAATTGCATCAAACTATCTGGCAGAACGTTCCGAAGGCGATAAGATAGCGTGCTTTATCTCTACACCTCAATCGAACTTCCAGCTTCCGGACGAAACCGAAACACCAATAGTCATGATCGGACCTGGAACAGGAATTGCACCATTCAGGGGATTTATCCAGGCACGCCGCATTCTTAAAGAAAAAGGAGAAACGCTGGGAGCAGCCCATCTTTACTTCGGCTGTCGCAATCCACAACACGATTTCTTATATCAAGAGGAATTAGAGAAGGCCGAACAAGATGGAATCGTAACTCTTCACACCGCGTTCTCAAGATGCCCTGGTCAAGAAAAGACGTACGTCCAGCATCGATTGGCGGAAAACGCTGAAGACATCCTTCCTATATTGAAAGATGGCGGCCGCTTATACATCTGTGGAGACGGTGGTAAAATGGCACCAGATGTGGAACGCACATTAGTAGAATGCTATATGCATTTCTATCAAACAACGAAAGAAGAAGCTGCCGAATGGCTGGGATCACTTGAAGAAGATGGTCGATATGCCAAGGACGTTTGGGCAGGAGCGTAAATTTAAAAAGGAAAGCAGCGGACCTTTGTTGGGTTCGCTGCTTTTTTGTGAGGGTTGGAGGATATTACGGGAGCATTTTGAGATGCTATTGAATCCTTGGGTGCCTGGCACTCTTTTTAGCACCTAGAATTTGCCCTATACCTCATTAATACAATGTTCTCCGTTAAATGGATTTCTGTTACAATTGCAAGGCGGAGACAAGCAACATTTTTCGCTTAGCGCCACCTCTTGACTACCATCGTTCGCTGATATATTTGAAATTTCGCTGATAAAATCAATATTTCGCTGATAATTCTATCTCTGACGACAAAATGCCCCCGCACACACCCAACCAATCTGCTCGCAACACCATAAACTACAATCAAATCAGCAAAAATTCGCAGCAAACCCATCAATATTCCTGCTTCCTCCTCTATTTTTCACATACCCTTTACTCCAATAAAAAGAGAGCTCCCAAAATGAGAAGCCCTCCCATCACTATTTCCCTCCTGTGAAAGATATTCCTTTAATAAAGTAGCGATTAAAGAATGCATACAGAAGGAGTACCGGCAGAGTAAAGACCATGGATGCCGCCATTATGTAGTTCCAGTAGCTGACATATTGGCCTTTAAAGGTGTTCAACCCTAATGGCAGTGTATACATTTCTGTATCGGTCATGACAATCAACGGGGTCATGAAATTGTTCCAGAATCCCATGAATACAAAGATTGCTTGTGCGGCCAAGGCTGGTTTTGCTAATGGTAAAACCACCTTGAAGAAGATTCCGAAACGGCTTAGACCATCGATCTGAGCAGCTTCTTCCAGTTCCTTCGGGAAATTGATGAAGAACTGTCTCATCATAAAAATGAAGGTTGCATTGATCATGGCCGGTACGATCATGCCTTGGTACGAGTTAAGCCAGCCGATTTCTTTTAAAATTAAATAGTTCGGGATCATCGTGACTTGAGCAGGAATCATGAGGACAGCCAGGATCATGATGAATAATGCCTTTTTCCCTGGAAAGCTTAAGCGCGCCAAGGCGTATCCAGACATGGAGTTAAAGATGATATTCAATGCTGTCCCGATTACTGCAATGAATAAACTATTGAATAACCACCTTGGAAATAGCTCCTGTTCAATGAAAATCTGTTTGTAGTTATCCAAAGTGAAATTCTTCGGTATGAAATTCATCGTTCCGCTAATGATTTCTTCTAATGTTTTAAAAGAAGAGGAGAGTGCCCATAAGAATGGAATCAGAGTTGTGATCGCATAGCCTATCAGGACAATGTACAGAAGACGCTTACTGAACGTCTTTTTCTTCGAATTCATGCTTCCATCCTCCTTAATAGAGTGATTCTTCTTTAGAGAATTTACGTTGAATCAAGGTTGCCACCAGGATGATTATAGCAAGCGCGAAGGCAAGTGCTGCCGCATATCCCATGGTGCCCAATGATTTAAAGGCATATTGATAGATTAGGAGGACAACCGTTAACGTCGAGTTATTCGGTCCACCGGATCCACCTGAGAAAATATACGATTGATCAAACAGCTGGAACGTTCCGATAACCCCCATGATCACGACGAAGGATGTAACCGGTCGCAAAAACGGTACGGTCACATAGAAGAACTTCTGGATTGCGTTCGCTCCGTCCAGTTCAGCCGCTTCGTATAAGGAGTCTGGAATATCCTGAAGGGCTGCAAGGTAGATGACCATGAAAAACGGTGCCGTTGCCCAGATGTTCATCAACATAATCGCATTCAGGGCAATGTCAGGATCACCTAAGAAGTTATACGTCGGTAAGCCCACTTTTTCTAAAAGGTTGTTGATCAGCCCTTCTTTGTTATACATCCACATAAAGATCAGCGTTAATACGGCTGAAGACGTTAAGGTCGGTAAGAAATAGACAATCCTGAAAAGCTTCTCACCCTTTAATCCTGCGTTTAACGTTGCGGCCAGTACCAATGCCAGAAAGGTTTGTGTCGGCACCACAATCAGTACGTACTTCGCCGTGTTTTTCAATGCGATGATGGCCCGATTGTCTTCCATGATCCTCGCAAAGTTTTCAAAAGCAACGAATTCAAAGCTCATATCCCCCAGGAGTTGAACCTTATGAAAGGATAAAAAGATGGCATAAAGAATCGGTCCAATAATAAACACCGCTAATACAAATAGCGTGGGAGACATAAATAAGTATCCTTGTCCTGCATCCTGTAATCTCTTCTTAGAAGATTGTTTGTTCATTCTCATCCCTACCTTCTATCTGTCTTAAATCTTCAGCTATTACCTGTATTCTTTCCGCCCAGGTCTGTCTGGCCTTGACCTCAAAAGAAAGAATACAGTCAATGGTAAAGCTGTACCTGACACAATCATGAGTGCCAGGTACCTTTAAAAAGATTATTGAATTTCGCTATTCGCTTGTTCTTCTGCTTCTTTAAGTGCTTCATCCAGAGGTCTGTCACCCAGGAAGGCAGCGATAAATTGGTTGTTAAAGTTGTTCATGATGATCGGCAGGTTCTTTCCTTCTGCCCAAACCGTTGCATATGGTGCCCCCGCTACCAGTGCTCCGCGTAATTCATCTTTGTCATACCCTAATTTTTCCGCTACTGACTTACGTGTCGGAAGTGCAAACCCTTTGGACGTCCATGTTTCCATTCCTTCTTTACCAGTCAGATACGAGATCAGCTCCCATGAAGCTTCCTTCTTTTCCGATGCCGCATTCATCACATATCCAACCGTGTAGGCCATTGTCCCTTTTTCTCCATTGATGGTCGGTAATTCAGCCGTTCCGTATTCAACATCCGGGAACGTATCCGCTAAGAAGGGAATCGCCCAGTTTCCTTCGATGACCATGGCTGCTTTCCCTTGACCGAACATTTCTCCTCCCCAGTTCGCTCCTACTTCTGAAGCCTGTGCAGAGGTTTTGTCTTCGTTATGCTGGTCGATGATTGGCTGAAGGGCATTGACCACTTTATCTGAAGCAAAGTTCGCTTGATCGTCCTTCACGACTTCCCCACCGGTTGCCTGAGCAATGTGATAAAGGCGGGCGAGTTCCGGAGCCACACCAAATCCATAAACCCCATCTTTTGTCAAAGCCTTTGAAACCTCACGAAGCTCATCCCATGTTTTCGGAACTTCCACTCCTGCTTCTTCAAACATCTTCTTGTTATAGAATAAGGCTAGAGTAGAATAATCTTTCGGAAAACCGTATGTCTTTCCGTCAACCTGGAACGCTTCAAGCATCGGTTTCTCGAAATCGTTCACATCGAAATCTTCCGTAACGTAATCATCCAGCGGCTCAACAACCCCCGTTTCAATCAGGGCAGGAGCTTCCAGTGCATCCAAATAGAAAACGTCAGGACCTTCCCCGCCAATCAAACGTGTTTTCAATACGTCCATATACTGCTCAGAAATGACTTCGTGCTTTACGTCAATATTCGGATGCTTTTCTTCAAAGTCAGCAATCGTTTGAGTCAAAAGCTTTTGTTCAGAAGGATTTCCTCCCCAGCCGGCTAAAGTGATTTCTACCTTCTCGCCTGCTCCATTTGAACTCGTCTTTTCATCTGATCCACTGCAACCTGCCAAAACTGATCCCACTAACATCGTCGTAATACCTAGACTCGCGATCCATTTCTTCTTCGCCATTTTCATAACCCCTTTTTTGTTTTATTTAAAATAGGATTGTTATTCCTGGATGTGATTACACCGTCTGCTTTTCTTTCACAATGTCGTAGCCTGTTGAGTTTTCTAAAATGGTGGTTTCTACTTTGTCTCCTTTTCGAGTTAAGGATACAGACAGCACTCCATCACCAATCGTAATATCGTGAACCGTCAATATATTCATTTCATCAAGTAAGATTGGATTGAGATGTATTTCTTTTGTCAGGCTGTTTGGAAACAATCCTAGTAGTGATTGAATAAATACAAGTGGCGTCCCCGCTGCCCATGCTTGCGGAGAACAAGCGACCGGATACTTTACAGCCTTCCCAATTGCAGACTCATACCCGCAGAACAATTCAGGCAAGCGGTCGTACTCGAAGTTGCGGGATGCATCAATCAGTCCACTCATCACCTTCTTCGATTCTTCAGTAAATCCTAATTTACTTAATCCCAGCAGAGTCATGCTGTTATCATGTGGCCAAATGCTTCCATCGTGATAGCTCATCGGATTATAACCAGCCTCGCCTTTCCCCATGGTACGAATTCCGTATCCTGAAAACATTTTGTCATTCGTTAACGTTTGACTTACTTTTTCAGCGTGGTTCCCTGACATCATTTCCGAATATAATACATGTCCTGGATTGGATGTGATCGTCCCAACCTTTTCCTTGTTTTGATCAAGGGCGATGGCGTAGAATTCCAGATCGTCCATCCAAAACTCCTGTTCAAATCGTTCTTGCAGGTTTTTCGCTTCTGCTTTTAATCTAGAAGCCGTTTCATTATTCCCAAGGGCTTCATAAACAGCAGCCAGTCCACGTTTCGCCTGGTACACATATCCTTGAACCTCTACTAAGGCAATCGGCGTATCAGCGTAGTCCCCGTTTCGATGGACGATGGAGTCCCCGGAATCCTTCCAGCCTTGGTTGGCAATTCCCTTGGATGATTCCTGATGATACTCAATGAATAGATCTCCATCACGATCTCCATATTGGTCGATCCACTCAAGCGCTCTCCTCACATTGTCTGAAAGCTTATGGAACGTATCGAAGTCACCCGTCCATTTCACATACTCTGTTATAAGAACAAGGAATAACGGTGTTGCATCAATCGTTCCGTAATAAGGAGTGAACGGAATTTGGTTCGTATTCGCAAGCTCTCCGTAGCGAATTTCATGCATGATCTTTCCTGGTTGTTCGTCTCTCCAAGAATCCACCTTCGTCCCTTGCTCACTGGCCATCGTGAACAGGGTGCCTTTTGCAACCTGTGGTTGAAACGCAATCATTTGCAGGGCCGCAATCAGACTGTCTCTACCAAATGGAACCCCGAACCAAGGTAGACCAGCTACAGGAAACTTACCGTATCCAGTGTCAGTCAATAACACTCTAAGATCTGATAATCCTCTGTCCACCAGGCGTTGAAGAGGCTGGTAATCCGTTTCTACCTTCGTTAACTGATCGGACCATTCTTTATAAGAGACTTTTAATTTTTGAAGAGCCTCTTCTACAGGTAAAATGTCATCTCTGGTTTCTACATTTTCCAGTGGAACGATCATGAATGTAATGGACTGTTCTTCCTCATGCTGAAGCTCTACCTGGAAAGTAATCTCTCCATTTTCCTTAATATTTTTCGCTTTGGCATCCCACTGAATTTTTGTCGCACGATTGATATCGTCTGCTCCTTCATATTGGAAGGTGAGGGATTGACCCTCCATTTTCTGACCTGTTCTCTTTCCTACGTTCCCAGTTTGGAACCCGCGTACGATAAACATATCGTTGAAGTCCACATCGACTTCCACATTCAACTCAAACGATACCGGCTTTGGGTAATAGTTTTTTGTCGTAATCGTTTCATATAACACATCATCATAAATAAAGCGCTTACGTTCGATTTCTACTGATTCCCTCCAAAGAGTAAGATTTCCATCCTCTTCTTGGTGGGGATTCGTTGAAAGAATCGTAGACATATAGTTTTCTGACCCATCTGAATGTAATAGAATCGGTTTTTCATTATTGATTTTCACATTCAGCTTGCTTAGGTACCTCGTGTCATTCTTGTATAAACCAAGTCCATAACTATGATCTGTAATGATATCTCCTTGCTCATCTGTAAGAAGAAATAAGTTGTTTTCTTTAATCACTCTGTAGTTCATATTGGTTCCTCCTACTTTTAAAACGTTTCATTTATTGTTAGTGCATTTTTCCCGAAACGTTTTGGAAACCGAAGAAAAAAATAATATCCTTTCTCCAAAACGTTTCGGATTACCCCCTAAATAAAAGTTGGCTTCGGGATTTCCACCAACGTTTATTCATTTCTATAATCCGTACTTTCTCTTTTGATTAACTTTGTCTCCAACACCATTCGATGGGTCTTGGACTGATTTGATAATAAATCCAGCAATAATCTTGCCCCTTCATACCCCAGTTGAAACTTATTTTGTTGGATGGTTGTCAGTTTGGGACTAACATAGGAAGCAAGCAGTATATCATCATATCCGACAATCGAAAGTTTTTCCGGCACCTGTAACTTCAACCCTTTCGCTGCACTGATCGCACCGATGGCCATTAAATCACTAGCACAAAATAATGCTGTTATTTCAGGATGTGAGGTTAACAATGAGTTAGCCGCTTTCTTTCCACTTTCTTCTGTGAACTCTCCATTTACGATGTAATTCGTATTGAGTTCGACCTGTGCTCCTTGCAAAGCGTTTTTATACCCTTCCAATCGTTGCTGACTAACAAACGCAAACTCATGTCCATTAATCATTCCAATGTTCTTGTGTCCATTGTCCAGTAAATGTTGAACGGCTTTTTCAGCTCCCAATACATTATCCGTTGTCACATGACTCACATTCCCGGACTCAAGGGGAATATCAATTAATACGCAAGGAATATCACTTTCGACGACTTCATGTAAATAAGGATCATCGGTTCGAATCCCCTGGATAATGACACCGTCCACTCTTCTTTCTCTGCAAAGTTGAGTATACGTCTTTTCACGCTGCTTTGAAGAATTGGTGTTGAATAAAACAAGATCGTAGTCAGCACCTGAGACAAACTCATTAATCCCTGCCAGCACTTCCACGATGAAATTATCCTTCACACTTTCCTTCGTAAATCCGGAAACGAGTAATCCAATCGTTTTCGACTTCTTCATGACCAGACTACGGGCAATCGAATTCGGACTATAATTTAACTCCTTCGCAACTTCAGCAATCTTCTTTCTTGTGTCTTCGTTGACATCAGAATATCCATTTAACGCTCTTGAAACCGTTGTTACGGATACCCCTGCTACTCTGGCAATATCTTTAATCGTAGTCACTTGCACATCTCCCAAAACGTTTCGGATTTCCTTTAACTGAATAATACAACAGCTTGAAAACGATTACAACATTATTTTTCTATAACGTTGTTTTGGTGGGACATGGGGACAGGCACCCTGTCCCACTTATAGCTTGTTGGTCCTTGGTACTCTCTCCTCTTTCCCATGCTTCGTTCGCCGTTAAATGGAGTTCTGCTCAAAATGTGAGGCGGAGAGAAGTGACGGTTTACGATTGGTGCATACTCTTGATTGCCACCGTTCGCTGATATATTCAGGATTTCGCCGTTATATTGAAAATATAGCTGATAAAATCAATATTTCGATGATATATCATTCACCCTTAAAGAAAGTCCCCCTCTTTTGACACCCAAGTGCTGTCTCCTCATCCTTTTTCTCTGATTCCCTCATGATTAATGTACCGGAACATAAAAAAACAGCGAATGTCACTACATTCGCTGCATGCCGTGGCCCCTCTTTAGAGAAGGCACACCAACTTATTTATTTCCTCGCTTCATGAACCTTCAGCATCTTACCCTTAACTGTGGTTTTCTTCATCGCATGCAATACCAGTGCCCCTTTGCCGTTCAAAATCTCTACATACGAAAGGTTTTCCTGGATGGTGATGATTCCGATGTCGTCAGCGCTCACTCCATCGATCTTTGCAATTGTTCCGACGAAATCAACTGCTCTGATTTTCTTTTTCTTTCCGCCATTGAAGTAGAGCTTCATGATGTCTCTGTTCAGCTGCTCACTCTTGTCTGATTTAAAATCAGGTTCCGTATCTAATTTTCGTTCAAAATCCGCTTTTGCTTTTGCCACTGTGTCCTGTGACGGCGGCTGCAGCTTAGGAATCGTAAAACCGATATAGTCTTCAATCTCGGCCAGGAATTTATCTTCATACGGTGTGCAGAAGGTGATCGCCTTTCCTTGAGATCCTGCGCGGCCCGTTCTTCCTGTACGGTGAACATAACTTTCTTTCTCCATGGGGATATCATAATTGATGACGTGGGTAATATTCTCGATATCAATTCCACGCGCCGCCACATCGGTTGCGATGAGATACCTGTATTCCCCTCTTTTAAAATCATCCATCACTTCAAAGCGCGCTTCCTGAATCATACCGCCATGAATTTTATCCACAGGATACCCTGACCGGTCCAATTCCCCACATAGTGTATCCACATTTTCTTTTGTTCGGCAAAAAATAATGCAGCTATCGGGATTCTCAACGGTTGTGACTTTTTTCAGAAGAGTCAGCTTGTCATCCTCTTTCACTTCGATCACGGAATGATCAATCTTATCTGTTGTAATACCCGTTGCCTTGATTTCAATATGAACAGGTTTCTCCATATATTTATGGCAGAGTGCTTCAACATCCTCTGGTAATGTAGCAGAGAATGTCAACGTTACCCGGTCTGTTGGCAGCTCCTGAATAATCGCTTCCACCTGTTCGATAAACCCCATGTTCAGCATCTCATCGGCTTCGTCGATCACAAGGTACGCAAGCTTTTCCAGTGGGAATGTTCCTTTTTCAATATGATCGAGTACACGACCTGGGGTGCCGACTACGACATGATTTTTCTGCTTAAGCTCAAGCTTTTGCCTATGAAAAGGAGATTTCCCGTACACCGCAGCCGCTTTGATTCGCTTATAACGTCCGATGTTCGTGATGTCTTCTTTTACTTGAACCGCGAGTTCTCGGGTTGGCGTCAGGATAAGAGCTTGAGGCTTATTTTCTTCCCATTCTACCATCTCACAAATCGGTATCCCGAATGAGGCTGTCTTACCGCTTCCTGTTTGGGAACGCACAACAAGATCTTTCTTCTCAAGAGCCAATGGAAGCACCTTGGACTGAACCTCGGTTGGAGCTTGATACCCTAAACCGGATAGAGCCCTTACAATATCATCACTAAGCTTATAATCCTTAAATTGTTTTATACTCATTTCAATACCTCATTTATTCCTTCATTTAGTCTTATTCTCATAGGAAAGTGTCGATTCTATTCAATGGAAAAATACCCCCTGCAAATTCTTTTCAAATATCTTTAGGTATTCCACCAATAGTGTGTTATGCTTTACTTAACCATTTTTAACTTGTAACATGTTGTCTCCGGGACCGACGAACGCTGTCGGTCTCTTTTTATACCCAAAAGCGGAGGCGGCTCATTCAGAGGCGACAAGCATAAGGCGAACATGCCGGAAAGGCGTTCTTTGCCTTTTTGGCATGTTTGACTTATGACCTCGAGCCTCTAGCCGCCGGAGCTGGACGACACCAAAAACGGAGTCGGCTCGTTCAGAGGCGACAAGCATAAGGCGAACATGCCGGAAAGGCGTTCTTTGCCTTTTTGGCATGTTTGACTTATGACCTCGAGCCTCTAGCCGCCGGAGCTGGACGACACCAAAAGCGGAGGCGGCTCGTTCAGCACCATTCCAAACAATCCCCACTTTTATCCATTCCCCAACAATAAAAAAAGGACCCTCCGAGAGAGTCCCTTCATCAAAAGCTATTACGCTTTGTTTACGTTAGTCGCTTGAAGTCCACGTTGACCTTGCTCAGTGTCAAATGTAACTTTTTGACCTTCGTCTAAAGATTTAAATCCTTCGCCTTGGATAGCTGAGAAATGTACGAATACATCTTCTCCACCTTCGATTTCGATGAAACCGAAACCTTTTTCTGCGTTAAACCATTTTACTGTACCTTGTTGCATAATTGTTTCCTCCTGTGTGGACTTGAATCCACGATTTATTACTATCGTTGCTCAATTAGATATCAAAGGCGAAAAGTTTAAATACTTTCTTTCCTTACAGACCGAACAAAAATAATTCTTCTTTAGAATAACAGATAATCTAAGAAAAAGCAAATCCTATTCCTATATTCTTCACAAACCAATGATCTTCCCCCTTCTTTCATCATTTAACTCAGGCGGCTCAATTTGAAATAACCTTTGAATATTTATCCTTAAACTCTCCATCAGTAAAGGAGAAACCCATTCTTGTGTCGAAAGTAAGAGATAAAGGGGATGACCCAATGAATAAAATTGGATTATTAAAAAGTTTAAATCAAGCCAGCCGCGGAAACTTCTTTTCAATTGAAATTCCTATGACGTCAAAAGAAGAAGCGCAAACCATTGAAAATCTGGCACATGAGTTAGAAAAAGAAGGAAAAATCAAAATCAGGGAATGTGCTCAGAATGAAACATCCGTTTACATTCAAGGAATCATCAAGTATGCATTAACGTAATTGTGAAGAGTTGCCTGCTACTTATACGACAGGCACCTCTTTTTTTTTGACAAATAAAAAAGGACTCTACGAGAGAGTCCTTCATCATTAAGCTATTACGCTTTGTTTACGTTAGTCGCTTGAAGTCCACGTTGACCTTGCTCAGTGTCAAATGTAACTTTTTGACCTTCGTCTAAAGATTTAAATCCTTCGCCTTGGATAGCTGAGAAATGTACGAATACATCTTCTCCACCTTCGATTTCGATGAAACCGAAACCTTTTTCTGCGTTAAACCATTTTACTGTACCTTCTTGCATGTGTGTATCCTCCTGTGTGGACTTTGCATCCACGATTTATTACTATTATTGCTCAATTAGATATCAAAGGCGAAAAGTTTAAATACTTTCATTCCTTACAGACCGAACAAAAATAATTCTTTCTTAGAATAACAGGAAATCGTAAAAAAAGCAAATGCTTTTTATAAGTTTGTTTAAGACTCACTCATAAAGTCCTTTGATTTCCTATCTAAAAAGTCCACTTCCCCGCAAGGAAATGGACTTACATATAATTACTTATCTTCCTGCTTACTCCCATGCTTCACGCCTTTACTAGTATAAGGCTTGTTGCTCTTCTTCTTATTGGCCCCGGCCTGCCAGCGATTCCAGCCTTTTTTTCCAGTGCCTTGGCCTGTTCCGCTCTTTTTCTTTGGTTTACTCATTTTTTCACTCCGTTATGATAAGGTTCGTTCTTTCACGTTCGTCTCCATATCATAACACTTATTTGGGGTGTAGAGTACTTCTTGTTTATTCCACTTCTTTTTTCTGTCCTGTATAGATGTGAATCGCATCACGCAAGAACTCGGCCACTCCCTCTTGTTCGGCGTCATAATAAGCCTTGAACCGTTCATCATCCACGTACATCTGAGCAAGGCCGGCATGGGCTTCCTTACTGTAATGACCCCAGTAAAACGAAATCCATTGTTTATGGAGGTCAGCCGCTTTCTGGGCAGCATCGCTTGCGGGATTACCGGTTTGAAATGCTTCCCCTAAGGTTTGTTTAATTTCCTGTTCCAGTTCTGTGACCTTTTCATGGTCTTCCTGAGACATGTTCCTGACTCTCGCGTTGGATTCGTCCACTACCTTGTCACCGTATTTCCCCCGCACTTCATTCCCGTATTTTTCCTCATTATCTTCCACCATTTTCTCCTTGAATCCTTCAAACTTTTCTTTATCCGACATGGTGATTCTCCCTTCCTTTACACGTAATGTTTTATCTACATTCGCAATCAGTTGATCAAGCTGCGCGCGTCTGTCCAATAATTTCCCGCGGTGTTCCATCAAAGCATTTGTTGCGTCAAAGGCAGGATCGTCCAGAATATCCTTGATTTCATCCAGCCCTACACCCAGTTCTTTGTAAAAGAGGATTTGCTGCAAGCGGTCGACTTCCTTCTGCCCGTATATCCGGTATCCTGACGAATTGATCCTGGCCGGCTTCAGGAGCTCAATTTCATCGTAATAGCGCAGGGTCCTCGTGCTCACACCAGCAATCTCTCCAAGTTTCTTGACGGTATATTCCATGGTGTCACCTCCTGACAATTCTTACTTTACAGGTTGACGCTGCGTGAATGTAAAGGGTTTTTTTTGAAAAAGTTGTATATCTGATGGTTTTGCACATCTGAAAGGGATCTCATTAGGGAACTCCTTGAAAATATAATGCCAGTCCGATATTCTTAGTATAGTCATTACGAGTGTAAGGTTGTGTTGAATATGCGAATAAATAAATATATCAGTGAAGCTGGTAAGGCATCGAGACGCGGTGCAGATAAATTGATTACTGAAGGAAGAGTTACCATCAACGGGAAGATCGCGAAGATTGGCGATCAAGTGAATCCCGGGGATGATGTGAAGGTTAGCGGAGCCCCTGTCAGGGTAGCAAGAAATAATGTGTATATTGCATTAAATAAACCTGTTGGGATTACGAGTACAACTGAAAAGGGCGTCAAGGGGAATATTGTGGATCTCGTCAATCATCCGCTACGAATTTTCAATATCGGACGACTGGACAAAGATTCAGATGGCTTGATTCTTCTGACGAACGACGGGGATATCGTCAATGAAATCCTCCGTGCGGAAAATCAGCACGAGAAAGAATATATTGTCACTGTTGACCGTCCGATTTCAGAGGATTTCTTAAAGCAGATGTCAGAAGGCGTTAAGATTCTTGGAACGAAAACCCTGCCTTGCAAGGTCGAGCAGGTGTCAAAATACGTGTTCCAAATCACACTGACCCAAGGATTGAACCGCCAGATCCGCCGCATGTGTGAAGCTCTTGGATATGAGGTCTACCGACTGCAGCGCACACGCATCATGAATATTCAATTGGGGAATCTGCCTGTAGGACAATGGCGCGACCTTTCTAAGAAAGAGAAGACGCGACTTTTTCAAGATTTGAACTATGAACCGAAGGAATGGTAATCATTCGGATGGCCCCTCTATACCAATGCGTATGGAGGGGCCTTTTTCACATATGAACTTCCTGAGAGTGACGGACGAATCCAAGATAGCGGGAGCCTTGGAAGGTCAATTCCCCCAGATCTCCTTCCACAAGCATCCCAAACTCATTATCTTTGACTTTTAACTCCACCCTGTCCCCACTTTCCACTTCGAAGGTGACAAAGTATTGGCTATAGGCTCTTGTTTCTCCCCCACCTCTTACTGCCGTCCTTTTTGCAAGAACTTTTGCTCGGACATTTAAAGTCGGTGACTGGTTATTCTTACTCCATTCCCCCACTCCTTTAATAACGGAGAACAGTATGAACGAAATCACGATGACAAAAATGATCCCTATAAAAACCGGGACAATTTGAAACATCATATCGCCACCTGGTGACATACAAATCCCTCCTTTTGGATTTTTTTCTCTATTTTAACATCTACTCCCTTTTATATGTTATTCAATCTTCTTCCTATTCGTAGATTTTCGCATACAGAAAATAGCATGTCTCTCTTTTCTATGTTGGACATGCTGCTTCCATATGAACTTCTTGTATTTACTGATCTGGCCCGTATCTCCAGACTCCTAAAAATGAAATCAATCAAAGTAAAAATCACAACACTATACCCGGCATTATTGAAAAAGGGGTCTGCCCCCACTGCGTAAACCGCATGGGGGCAGACCCCTCAAACTCACCCTGCCGGTGACTTCATCCTATCCATGATCATTGTAAAATAGTTCTTCACCGGTCCTGGTGGGTGGGGAATGTGGTATGATCCAGACTCCTGAGACTCCTCATCCTCTTCGTTTAACTTCGGAGAATAAACCCGCGTCCCTTCCAATATGCTGCGAATCGAGGAAGTCAACTCTTCACTTGGACTGTCCTTTAGTAAATACCCACCTGCATGGAATTGTTGAGCCCTCTCTAAATAACCTTTTTTAGGGAATGTAGTCAATACAAGCAGATGACATCCGACGGTCTTCACAGCTTCCAGAGGTCCGTCCCTTTCAAGCATTTCAATATCCATAATAAAGAGGTCTGGTTTTAATTGGTGGACGAGGGCGAGTGCTTCTTGCCCATCCTTTACCTGGCCGACTACTTCCATGTCGTCTTCCAGGTTGAGGATGGAGGTCATGGTTCCGCGTAATAATTCCTGATCCTCTGCGATGACGATTCGAATCATGTAGATTCACTCCTTTTAAAGGCCTTCTCAAGTAAAGACTCCCCTTATATGAAACGTTCATAAGGAGAGTCGGTCAGGATTATAATTCAGGTTTGGCTTCAGTTGAGATTCTTGATTTTGACTTATCCAGAGACTTAATACCTCTAAAACTTACAAACGTTTTGTTTTCTTCATCCCAAAGCTTGAAACGTAATGATTTTAAGCTTGTTAAAAGTGAGATGGTTGGTACTTTTTGTAATGGCTCTGAGTTTTTGTGTGCTTCCTCGAGTTTGTAGTTCGGTACTCTCGGACTTAGATGGTGAATATGGTGATAGCCGATGTTACCTGTAAGGAACTGCATGAATTTTGGAAGCTTGTAGAAGGAGCTTCCTTCAACAGCTGCCAACACATATTGCCATTCTTTGTCTTCTTCGAAATACGAGTCTTCAAACGTATGCTGAACGTAGAACAACCAAATACCGATCGATCCTGAAACCATAAAGATAGATCCTTGTACCAGCAGGAATTCCTGCCAGCCCAGTGTCACACATAGAAGTGCGATAAGGGCCACGATGATCACGTTCACTAAATACGTGTTGTTACGTTCTTTCTTACGTGCATTTTTACGGTTAAATCTATTTTTCAGAAGGAATACATAAATCGGTCCTAATACAAACATAACGAACGGATTGCGGTAAAAGCGATACGCTAAACGAATCTTAAGAGGCGCTGCTAAATATTCATCAATCGTCAGCGTCCAGATGTCACCTGTTCCACGCTTATCCAGATTCCCGCTTGTCGCGTGATGGACGGCATGCTCATGTCCCCACTGATCGAACGGGAATAGCGTCAACACCCCCATAGCTGTTCCGACGATTCGATTTACACGACGGCTTTTAAAGAAAGAGAAATGGGTACAATCATGAAAGATGATGAAGATTCGTGTCAGGAACCCAGCAGCGATCACGATTGGAACGAGTGCCAGCCAGTACGATACCGAAAGACTTTGATACGCAAGAAACCATAATAGAAAGAATGGTCCCAGCGTGTTGATGATCTGCCATACACTTTCCTTTGTTGTTGACTTTTCATAAGGAGCAACTTCTTTTTTCAACGTTTTTATATTTGTCATGTCATAATTCCCTTCATTTAAGGCGTTGGATTCATTATAGGATAAGCGAATTCATTGTGTTAGTAGTAGGTGTCATATGCTGGGTATGACAAATGTCATAAGGGAGAATTTGTCATGAGCCCGTAATTGCTCAAACCGTTGATATTGCTGGATTCACAATATTTTTTTACGTTTCCGATTGGTTATATTATTTTTTTTGATTAGAAAAATATTCTTGTTTGGGGGATTTTTTAGAGAGGTTATATAAAAAAGTTCTTCAATACTCTTGTACCAGCTACAGATAAAATAAAGAGGATGGCCCAAAGTTTTTCTTCAGGTCATCCTCCTTTGTACTATTCACTCATTAAAAATCGAACTCATCAGGATCCGGGCCACTGCGGAAGTCTTCATTTAATGCATCTAATTGATTCATTTGCTCAGAAGTTAATTCAAAATCATATATAGAAATGTTTTCTTGAATTCTGGACTCCGTCATAGACTTTGGAATTGTGATGACTCCGTGTTGGAGATCCCAGCGCAGTATCACTTGAGCGGGTGATTTACCATGGGACTGAGCAATCCCTTTAATGGTTTCATTGTTTAGAAGCTCTGCATTCATAAGCGGAGACCAGGCTTCAACTTGAATATTGTGCTTCCGGCAGTAATCTCTCACTTCCGTTTGAATCAGCTTGGGATGGAATTCAATCTGGTTAATAACCGGCGTGATTTCAGCACCCTCGAGTAAGTGTTTCAAGTGATGAACTTGGAAGTTACTTACACCTATCGCTTGGATCCTTCCATCCTTATAAAGGGATTCAAGAGCTTTCCAGGACTCCATGTACTTCTCTTTTCCAGGCCAGTGAATCAGATAAAGATCCAAATAGTCGAGCCCCATTTTCTTTATGCTTTCTTCGTATGCCGCGATCGTTTCATCGTAGGATAGGCCGGCATTCCAAACTTTTGAAGTGACAAACAGTTCCTCCCGGGTAACAAGTCCTGCTTCAATCGCTTTATTGATTCCCTTCCCGACGCTCTCTTCATTTCCATAAATCGCTGCTGTATCGATACTGCGATACCCCATTTTGATCGCTGTCTGTACTGCCCGTGCAAGCTTCGGGCCGTCATCCACACGGAAAACCCCATATCCCAGTTCCGGCATTTTTATATTATTATTTAAAGTGATAGATTTGACGCTCATACCTACACTCTCCTTTTTCATAAAATGAATTATCCCCATGAGGAGAACATGGATATAGTATGGACGATGGAAGATTGCTTGAGAAGTAGGTACTTTTTTGTGGGATAGGCACTTCAAAGTACCTGAATAGAGGCTTCTTAGAGCTCCCATAAAAAAGAGCATGGAAACAACTCTCCACACTCTCTCAATTTTCTATCATTTGCAGACCAGGATCTGCCGGACAAATCTTCCTTTACTCACTTCACAGCGATCTACAATTTCAAAGCCCGCTTTTTCAATATTCGCGTCCACATCTTCCAAGGTAACAATCACGACCTTCTCTGTAAATCGTCTCGCACTGCGGAGCATGTCAAGCTGCTCGTCATTTGTAATCACTGAACAAAGATTGTAAGGTAGATCGATCACAGCTACATCATAGTTGCCGGTTACGTCGTTAATATCCTTTAAAGAGACATCCCCTTTATATCCAAAATGAGCGATATTCTCTTTCACTCCATCGAGGATCAAAGGATTGCGGTCACTCCCGACGATATCGATTCCCATGGATAGCGCCTCCACAAGGACCGTCCCTATTCCGCAGCACGGGTCGATCATTTTGATTCCTTCAGGATTCGGTGCTGCAATATTCACGACGGCTCTAGCCACACGGGTACTGAGTGCCGTCGAATAGCTGTGTGGCTTTTTCACGTGGTGCAGCCAAACCGCTTCGTTTCTCACATACTTGCCAAACACCCAGCGATCATTGGTCTTCAACACCCCGAACCAAATGTCTGGATCGACTAACTCAGCTTCACCTTTTAGATGCATTCCTACTTCTTTTTCAATCTTGCGAAGCTTTTTAAAGCCTACTCTTTCCGCATCAAAATTTTGAACAAAAACGACTTTGAACCCATCAAGTGCTTCTAATTCTTCTATTTTTTCAAGTAGTTCTTCAAATTCATTACCCTCGCAGATAATTTCGAGTCTCTCCCGAATAAAAGGACTTCTGCTGGGATCTATTTTCACTGAACTTTCCAGAATGCTAGATTCAGGGCTTTTTCCAAATAACACTCTTCTTTCCAAGCCACATAGGGATTCTTCGTTCGGTTCCCATGAATAATGATAGATATATTTTTTCTTTTCTATTATGATCAACTCCGTGTGATGATAAAAATGTTGTGTTGCATTAGACCATTGTAACATAAAAAAAGGCCTGATCCCTGGCATGCTTAGCATTCATGCACCGGGGTCAGGCCCACAACCTTATTTGGTTTCCATCATGGAAATATACTCTTTCACTACTTCATAGACATACTCCTGGTTCGCAGATGCGGTTTCAGGGTTATATGCTCCATTATTTGTCTTGTTATTGGACAGGACGCGGATTCCCAGGAACGCTACATCATAAGCACCTGCAATCTGTGCTGCTGCAGCCCCTTCCATTTCTTCTACAGAAGTACCGTATTTCTCATGGAACCATTGGATGCGGTCCACTTCATTATTCCACACATCAGCAGAACCGATGGTACCTTCGACAATCTTTCCATCGGCGTATGTATCCTTTACTGCTTTGGCAGCTTCAAGTAAGTCCTCGTCTCCATCGTAGTATCGGATTTTCTCAGCATTTGGATCTTCACCTGCACTGCCTTCAGAAGCCATTAAGTCCATTGGCTTCCAGACGGTTGGATCAATTCCTTCGTTATCAGCTTTGTCCGCTGTTTTCAATGAACCCAGGTTTACGGTTCTTTCTCCTAATACGATATCAAATACATGCAATTCAGGATCATGTCCACCTGATGTTCCTTGGTTGATGATGGCGATTGGATCGTATTTCTCAATGGCTACCGCAGTAGCTGCCGCCGTGTTTTCCATACCTTTACCGGTTTTGGCAACGATGACAGGATAATCATCCAGCGTACCTATGTAAAAAACAAATGATCCCGATTTTTCTTCTTTCACATTTTCTAATTTCCCTGCAAATTTTTCAGCTTCAATCGGCATTGGACCTTGAATCATAATGGGCCTCTCTGCCTCTTCTTCTTTAGCTGCAGTCTGTGAAGTGGAACTGCATCCAGTAAATAAGGATAATGCGAGTACGGATAATGATACAAATATAGCCAGTTTCTTTTTCATCAAAATCTCTCCTTTTTCGTTTTTTCTAGATGGTGATATCTCGCTGTTTTGCCCAAAAGAAAAAGATCTAGAACATGTAGAGTGGTTTCTACTTTCCAGACCTTCGAAGTTAAAGTATAAGTGATGTTATGGGAATGCCCATCACAAAATGGCAACGGCAAAAAACCGTAAAACCGAATACTTCAACTCGTAGTCTAGTTCTTATAATGGGAACCAGGTAGAAACACTCAGACCATATTACCGAGGATATACGAGTAATGATATGTAATTAGTACATTGCTAATATAACAAACTCCCCTTCGATATTCAACCTAAATACGAATTTTATTTAAATTTTATATTTTAATGTTCGTGTTTTAACAAAACCCTTCCAACTCCCCCGCATCCTGACCAGTCTTAGATTTGATATATAAATAGAGAATATTATAATGTAAGAACGATACAAAAAAACAATGGGGTGAAAAAAAATGAAAATCGGACTTATTGGACTGGGAGACATCGCCAAGAAAGCCTACCTACCAGTTCTCTCTAAAAAAGAAGGCATCGAGCTGGTGCTTTGCACAAGAAATGCTGAAACTTTAAATGTTCTGGCAAATAAATATCGCATCCAGGAAAAGGTTCAGAATGTTGAAGAACTGATTTCAACCGATATTGACGCGGCATTTGTGAGTACGGCTACCGAAGCCCACTTTGAAATAACGGAAAAACTACTCAAGAATGGCATCAACGTTTACATAGACAAACCGATTTCCTTGAACTTTCACGAAACCGAAAGAATCGTTCAGCTCGCAAAAGAAAGCGGCAAAATCGCCATGGTCGGCTTCAACAGAAGATTCATTCCAAAAGTGAGAGAGCTAAGAGAGCATGGTAAACCCAGCTTCGTTCTTATGCAGAAAAACAGATACGCTTTACCTGATTACACCAGAAGGTTCGTCGTAGAAGATTTCATCCATGTCATCGATACTCTGCGATTCTTAATGGAAACAGAGGTTCAGGATGTAAAGGTTCAGTATCTAAAAAAAGATGACATGCTCCACCACTTAGTCGTCCAGCTCATCGGCGAGGAGTGCACCTCAGTCGGGATCATGAACCGGGACGGCGGTGTGACGGAAGAAATCATCGAGTACTCGGCAGGCCATCATAAATATGTCGTCAACAGTCTCGTTGAAACGACTCATTATCATAATAAAGAAGTCAGTCTTTCTTCATTTGGAGATTGGGAGCCTACTTTATATAAGCGAGGTTTTTATGATTTAGTGGATCATTTCATAGACTGTGTGGAAAATGATACAACGTCCGCCCCATCGATTGAGGATTCACTGGTTACTCATGAGATTTGTGAGAGGATCGTCGGGATGATTGAATAGTAGGACAGACAGAGGGGAAGGGGGAAATGGAATGCCCCCCCTTCCCCTTTTTTAAAATAAAGGGTTTTTCTCTATTTGCAACCAATGCTCAGACTTCTCAATCTCTCCAGCCAATTGCAACAGCAAATCCTCTCTGCCTTTTGCTGCCATCACCTGAACTCCGACCGGCAGCCCTTCAGAAGTTTGATGTATCGGAAGTGACATGGCCGGCTGTCCTGTTAAATTGGCCAACTGCGTAAAAGGGGTACGCATCAGATTCTTCTGTGCTATCTGATCAACGATCCCTATCTTTTTCAACAGTCTCCTGAGCCCCAACTTGCCTGCCGAACTGATCAAAAATTTCTCTGATTGGGTAGGCTCCAGTTCTCCTATCTTGGCTGGAGGAAAAGCTGTTGTAGGAGTAAGGTAGAAATCATACGTTTCATGAAATGTTTCCATTTGATAGGCTGCTATGTCCCACTCCCTGATACTCAGTATAAATTCTTCTGCAGGAGTGACCTTTCCAATCAATCCAAGTAGCCAGGTGGAGGGTTCCACATCAGCGTAGGTAGCTTTTCTTCCCAGCACTTCTTCCAACGAAGCTAATATTGCAGCAGTTTCCCCAAAATACATTGTTAAGAAACTTCTCGCGATCTTATGTCCATCCACAGGTACCTCTTTTTCTTCCACATCATGACCCATGGACTCTAGTACTTTAGCAGCTTTCACAACAGCCTTTTCGCATTCGGGATGTACTTCAGTTCCTATGGGGGAAGCTGTAGAATAGGCAATCTTTAATTTCTTGCCTAGAGGGGTTTGTGATGCTTCCAAGTATCTCCCTTCAAATGGTGGAGCATAAAAAGCAGCAGCCTTTTCATACATTCGTAATTCATCCAGCACGGCAGCACTATCCCTGACCGACCGGGTTAAAACATGCTCAACCGAGGCACCTTGCCACGTTCTTCCGTAGGTGGGACCAACAGGTGTTCTTCCCCTGGTTGGCTTCAAACCAAATAACCCGCAATAGGCAGCCGGAATTCTAATAGATCCCCCGCCATCGTTGGCACCCGCGATCGGAACAATGCCGGATGCTACCGCAGCGGCTGAACCGCCACTTGAACCTCCGGGTGTATAATCCATGTTCCATGGATTTCTTGTCGCACCGTAATGTGAAGGCTCCGTAACAGCCACTAAGGCAAATTCAGGCACATTCGTTTGCCCCAGAATAACCACGCCAGCTTCACGCAATCTCCTGGTATATTCTGAATCTGTCTTCGCACGGTAGGTTCGAAGAGCTCTTGAACCTGCTGTCATGGGCTCCCCTTCCATCTCTTGAGTGATATTTTTCAATAGTATGGGTACACCGGCGAAGGCTCCAGTAAGCTTTTTGTTTGCAACCTCCCTTGCCTGTTCATACATTTTATGAATCACTGCGTTCAACTTAGGGTTGTGGGTTTCGGTTATTTTAATTGCCTCTTCAACCAATTCTTTAGGATGAACTTCTTTTTTCTTCACTAATTCTGCGAGTCCTAAACCGTCGTAGTTTTTATAATGAAAACCCTGCATCCTGCTCACCCCTATTGACTATGTATCTATGACTTTCTACATAATGGGAGAATATCCTTTTTTTAATAGAATTCAATAATAATGTAACCTAAAAAAAATGGTAGTCCCCCAATGTGGCTGCACCTATGATTGAGGGCGGTGTCTGTATCCAGCGTTTACTTGCGGATGGATATGGTATAAAAGACTCAAAAAGAGGTCATATACCCACGGTCTATTTTCAGATAATTGTTACTATTGAGTGATATACGTCTTTAGACCACTCTTGTATACTTTTAATCGAAACGTTTCACCAAATTGAAAGGAAGTGTGATATTTGAAGAAATATTTTTCATTGCTGTTAGTCTTATTGCTAATCCTGAGCGCTGCGCTCCCTGCTGCGGCTTCTGCAGAGCACACAAACAAAGGAAAAGAGATCGCTTTGTCCAAACAATTGAAAGCGATTTCAAAGAATACCTATCGATACTTCGAGGATTTTACAGATGAGAAAACGGGGCTCACATATGATGCCGTACGAATGGATAACGGGGAGATCAATGCCCAGAAATTCACGTCACCAACGAACATCGCCATGTACATGATGAGTACGATTTCAGCTGAGGAAGTCGGCTTGATATCACGTGAAGAAGCCGTGACTAACATCGAAAAGACGGTGAATTCATTAAAAGATATGGAAAAATGGAACGGATTATTTTACAACTGGTACTATACAGAAGATGCAACGCTCATGACGGATTGGGGTCAATTCATCTCAACTGTAGATAATGGATGGCTCTCTGCAGGGCTGGTTGTAGTGGGACAAGCGTATCCTGAACTCTATGAAGAGACCCACACATTAGTAGAGGACATGGATTATTCCACTCTTTACACACCTGAAGTAGGACAAATGCGGGGCGGATATGATGTAGCAACCGAGAGCTATACTTCTCACCATTACGGTGCTTTTTATACGGAACCACGCGTAGCAAGCTACATCGCGATCGGGAAAGAAGATGTACCGGAAGAACATTGGTGGAGAATGTTCCGCACCATGCCTGAAAGCTGGGATTGGCAGGCTCAAATCCCAGAAGGATATACAGAAACTTATGATGGTGTGGATGTCTTCGAAGGACATTACAGCTACAAGGGCACTAAATATGTACCAAGCTGGGGAGGAAGCATGTTTGAAGCATTGATGCCACAGCTTGTCCTGAAGGAAAAAGAACTCGGGAAGAACGCACTTGGCTTAAACAATAAGCGTCATGTAGACATCCAGATCCAATATGCTAAAGCGCAAGGATATGCAGCCTGGGGTATGTCACCAGCAGCCACACCCGATAATTATTCAGAATTTGCCGCCACTCCATTAGGTATGGACGGTTATAAGTCTGATGGCACTGTCACTCCACATGCCACTTTCCTGGCACTTGAATACGCACCAATGGAAGCGTTCAAAAACATCCAGGCATTGAAACGTTTCGATATGTACGGGAAATACGGTTTCCTTGATTCAGTCAATGTAGAGACAGGGGAAGTGACACAGGCCTACCTCGCTTTAGATCAAGGTATGACAATGGTCTCAATCGTCAACTATTTAAAGAATGGGGTCATCAGAGATTACTTCCATCAAGATCATATCGGGAAATCTCCTGAGGACCTGCTGATTAAAGAGAGGTTTTCTATTAAATAATAGTAGCGATAAAAAGCCCAAGCGGAAGTATCACTTGGGCTTTTTGTATTTTACGCGTTATTGCTATCTCCACCTCTTCGCCAAAGCTTCAATATGACCCGGATCCGTCCGGCAGCAACCACCAATGATACGGGCACCTGCCTCGTACCAAACTACTGATTCCTCATCAAACGCACAACACCCTTCCTCCCCATGCCACGTTTTAGTCCCCGCATCGTAAGTCTCACCTGAGTTCGGGTACACGATGATTGGTTTGTCAGTGTTTCTGCTTAATACGCTTATCGCCTTCTTGGCCGCAGGAATCGGTGCACAATTCACACCAATTGCAGCAATTTGTTCATCGTCATTGAACACACGCGCGCACTCTTCAATCCCCGTTCCATCACTTATCCTCTCTCCATCCTTTAATGAAAAAGACAGCCAGGCGCAGGTATCCGGAAATTCTTTCAAAAGAGAAGCGAGCACCTTTGCTTCCTGCAAGGACGGGATGGTTTCGAATGCCAGCAAATCAGCACCCGCCTCCACTAATGCCTGGATTCTGGAAAAATGGAAATCTGCTAAATGTTGATCACTTACTCCATAGTTCCCAACGTACTCTGAGCCGTCAGCAAGGTATGCCCCGTAAGGTCCTACAGAACCTGCAACGATTGGTTTCGGCCGATTCGAATTTCCCTTTTCTTCTTTCCAAAAGTCATCCCGGGCCTGTTTGGCAAGAGTAACTGTTTTTTTGATTAATTCCAGCGCTTCTGGTTTCTTTATTCCGCGCTTCCGAAAGCCATCCACCGTTGCCTGGTAGCTGACTGTAATCGCACAATCGGCTCCTGCACGGAAATAATCAGCATGAACCTTCGCAATCGCTTCCGGTTTTTCAAAGAGTATACGGGCAGACCAAAGGGGATCGTTTAAATCAAAGCCCTGGGATTCCAGCTCTGTTGCTAATGCTCCATCTAAAATCAGTGGGGAATGTTTTTGTAAAATAGCATCAATGGGATTCAGCTTCAGTTGATTCGACATAACTTTTTCCTCTTTTCTTTACGTATTGTGTTAGATAATAGCTTCCATAGCAAAGGGCGATAAACGGGATTCCGCAATAAAGGGCGATCCTCTGAGTGGGATCAAAGGCAATGCCGATACAGGAAGCGAGACAAAGCAGGAATGCCGAAATGGGAATGAATGGATAGAGCGGCGTCCGATAAGCAAGGTCCTTCACATCGTTTCCTTCTCTTATGTACTGTCTTCGAAAAAGAAATTGGGCAGCACTGATGCTCATCCACACGATCACTACCGCAAGACCCGATACCGAAACCAATACGATGTAGACCGTCCCCGGTGCAATGATGCTTGAAAGCAAGGCCAATCCTCCTCCAAGCATGCTGCATACAATCGCATTGAGAGGGACTCCCCGATCAGTCAATTTGGCAAAAATCGGCGAGATCGTTTGCTTATCTGCAAGCGACCATAGCATTCTGGAGGAAGCATACAGACCGGAGTTTGCCGCTGATAAAATGGCCGTTATGATCACAAAATTCATGATATCGGCGGCATACGGGATTCCAATCCGACCAAGCACCGCTACGAAAGGACTTTCCAATACACCTGCTGACTGGCTCGGTAATAAAGCGGATAATACGACAATCGTCCCCACATAAAAGATGATCAATCTCACAAGCGTGGTGCGGATGGCTTTAGGAATCGATTTGGATGGATTCTCTGTTTCTCCCGCCGCAACCCCGATCAATTCTGTTCCTGAAAAGGCAAAATTGACGGCAAGCATGGTCATCAAGATGGCAAATGCCCCATTCGGAAACAACCCTGAACTTGTGATATTCGAGATAAACGGAGCCGGCTCTGAATGACTGAGCGGGATGAACCCGACGATCGCCCCTGCCCCAATCACAATAAACGCAACAATCGCAATCACTTTTACTAAAGAAAACCAAAATTCAGATTCAGCAAAAAAACGCACTGACAACGCATTAAGCACAAAAATTATCGCAGCAAAAACCGCGCTCCAAATCCATACGCTAATCGAAGGAAACCAGCGCTGCATCATCAAGCCAGCCGCCGTAAACTCCGACCCCAATGCCACTGTCCATGTCAGCCAATATAACCAGCCCACCGTGTAACCAGTCCCAGGACCAATGAACTTTGTCGCATAACTATGAAAGGATCCCGTCTCCGGCATATGGACAGAAAGCTCGCCTAAACAAAGCATCACGAGATACACCACCAGCGCCCCAATCAAATAAGCAAGGATCGTCCCAAACGGTCCAGCCTGATGGATTGTATACCCCGAACTCAAGAAAAGCCCGGTTCCGATCACCCCTCCAAGAGACAGCATCACTAAATGCCGCGTCTTCATCTTTCTTTTAAAACTCTGTCCTGCGTTTTCCATACAAACACCCTTCCTTCTATATTTATTGAGGAATGGGTGAACAAACAAAAAACGCACCCTAAACGAGTGCGTCACCGACAAATAAAGATCGCTCCTATCTATCAGGGTTTGAATCACCCGCTGGAATTAGCACAGTATCTTCACAGACCTGTTGCTGAGGCTTCAAAGGGCCAGTCCCTCCACCTCTCTGGATAAGAAAATATTTAGATTTTTTAAAACTTTATCAATATATTGGAATAATGTCAAGACCATGAAATAGATTAGTAGCCCAGCGTATCCGAATGTTACATTGAGGATAAACAAGGGAACAACTATATTAAAAAAGGAGAAAAAGCCATGCCAGAAGGTCCGGAAATCAGAAGAGCAGCAGATGGAGTCGAGCGCGCTCTTAAGAATAAAACCGTACAAGATGTATACTTTGCCTTCCCTCATTTAGAAGATTACGAAGACCTATTAACAGGATCGATCGTGAAGAGAGTGGACACGAAAGGAAAAGCCATGCTCATTCGTTTTGACAACGGCTACACCATTTACTCCCACAATCAGCTCTACGGGAAATGGTATATCAGGAACCTGTACAATTATCCGAAAACCAACCGACAGCTCAGGTTGGCACTACATAATGAGAAAAAGTCGGCACTTCTTTACAGTGCATCCGATATTGAAGTCCTCCGTGACGAAGAGGTGTCCGAGCATCCTTTTGTTTCTAAAGTGGGACCCGATATTTTGAGTGAAGAAGTAACGGCGGATGAACTGCTCCAAAGGATGAAAGATAAACGATTCATCAAACGAAAGTGGTCGATTCTTTTATTAGATCAAGGGTTTGTGGCCGGCATCGGGAATTATTTGAGATCTGAGATCATGTTTGCAGCCGGCATCCACCCTTCTCTTCGTCCGATTGACTGTACGGAAGATCAATTGATGAAAGCATCAGAGGAAATCATTCATTTAATGAAGCAATCCTATAAGACTGGTGGAATTACAAACGATCTTGAGCTTGTTGAGAAGTTAAAAGCTAAAGGAGAGAAGCGTTCCAAATATCGACATTGGGTATTCAATCGGGAAGGGGCATCATGCTTTATTTGTGGGAGGGAAATTGAAAAGACGGTCGCTGCTTCGAGGCGGTTGTATTTTTGTCCGGTTTGTCAGGGACAATGAACCTGTACCCTCGCCCCTATCATTGAAAGCGATCCCGGTGGTAAGATAAAATGAAACTAACAATTTACATGATGGATTAGAGGAGGGTTGTGCCATGACCAATAAAACTATTTACCTTTTAATCGGACCAAAGGGAAGCGGAAAATCGTTCATTGGGACCCTGATGGACCAAAAGTTTGGAATACCCTTTATCAGGGTGGAAGACTGGGCAAAGAAAGTGAAAAAGGATAGAAAAATCGACAATGAAGATTATCTATCAGATGTTTTTTCAGCCATCGAAAGAGGAATTCGACACTCACTGGACATGCATGACAAAATCGTATTTGAATCCACAGGACTTACGCCTTACTTTGAACAAATGTTCAAAAGTATAAAGAGAGATTTTTCAGTCGTTACGATTGGGGTCCATGCAAACCATGAATTGTGCCTGCATAGAGTTAAATCTAGAGATCAATCCAACCATATAAATGTTTCTGATGAACAGGTGAATGAGATCAACAAACAGGTAACGAATAAAGAGATGAGGACAGACATGCAGCTGATTAATGAGGGTAAATCTGTGGAGGAATTAGTTAGAGAAATGAGAGATATACTTAAATAAGGAAACAAAAAAAGCTCATCTTATCTGGATTCTGCCTGACAAAATGAGCTTTCCCTATCCTACATTCCGTATTTCTCCCGATAAAAATCATGTTTCGGCTGAAACAACTCTTCATCAGATTGTCTGACGTCGGAGAAATGATCCACGTTATAATGACCATACAAAGACTTGTTGTGGTGCTGGATAATTTGCTCAGCATTTAACACGGATGAATCCTTCGTCGAGTGACCATCTGCTACCAGGGTGACGTCCAATCCATTAACCGTTGCATACCGAACAGCGGTGTCGATACAATATTCCGTTTGGCATCCCATGATTACGACATGTTCAACTTTTTTGTCTTTTAAAAAGCTTAGTAATGGCGTACCATAAAACGAATTTGTTGCTAATTTATCATATACAACACTATTGTCCGGAACATGTATCTCCTTGTGAACCTGAAATCCATCACCTTCCCCGCCACCGACATCCTTATCCCGTATAAAGACGAGATGAGCACCCGTTTCGGTTGCCTTTTGGATGACCCGATTAATGTTTTCAATCAGCCTCTCCTTTTGGAATACAGCTTGTTCCCCTTCTTTTCCTTCGATTAAGTCCTGTTGGGCATCAATCACGAGCAATGCTTGGTTCAATAGAAAAACCCCTTTATCTTCATTTTCTCCTAATCTATCTTTAAATAGTTTCGACTTATCAGTGAAAAAGTCCTCTTACACCTCAAAAAAAAGCAGGAAACCTTTTTAGGCTTCCTGTTACAAGTTCATTCTTCATGTACCGCAATACGTTCGGTAAGGATGAGCAGATGGTTCCGGGAGTTTCGTGTACTCGCACTGTTCTGTCGATAACTGGTAAGGATTTTCAAGAACCTCAAGTAAACGCTCCATAACCTTGTAATCATTCCTTTCCACTGCAGCTTCCAACGCTTCCTCCACACGGTGATTCCGGGGAATCACAGATGGATTGTGCTTTCGCATTAACTGATGAGTTGCTTCTTTCGATTCTTCTTGCCTGTTTAGTCTTCCTTCCCAGCGTTCTTTCCATTGAACAAATTCCGGATTTTTAAACAAATCGATTTCTTCTTCATTTGTTAATGAACGGAATGTATTTGTATAGTCGGCGCGATTCTTTTTCATTAAACTCAAAAGATCTTTTGCAAGGGATTCGTCCCCATCTTCTTCATTGAAAATACCGAGTTTCCCTCTCATTCCGTCGAGCCAGTGAGCTTCATACAGCTTAGGAAATTCCATTACAGCATCCTGGGCAAGCTTCAGCGACTCTTCTTGTTCATTGTGAAGAATAGGCAAAAGGCTTTCAGCAAATCGGGCAAGGTTCCAACCGGCAATTTGAGGCTGATTTCCGTAGGCATAACGTCCTCCGGTATCAATGGAGCTGAATACCGTTGCCGGGTCATACGTATCCATAAAAGCGCATGGTCCATAATCAATGGTTTCTCCGCTGATCGTCATGTTATCTGTGTTCATCACACCATGAATGAACCCGACCATTTGCCACTTGGCAATGAGTGCAGCCTGACGCTTGATGACTTTTTCTAACAGGTAAAGATAACGGTTCGGGGCTTTCTTACCATCCGGGTAGTGACGCTCCACCGCATAATCGGCCAATACGCGGAGATCTTCAACCGTTCCAAATTTTGAAGCAAACTGAAAAGTACCGACGCGAAGATGGCTAGCCGCTACTCGGGTCAGGATCGCACCCTGCTGTTCTGTTTCCCGGTAAATCGTCTCACCCGAAGTCACCACTGCCAAGCTTCGAGTCGTCGGAATCCCAAGCCCGTGCATGGCTTCACTGATGATATGCTCCCTGAGCATCGGTCCAAGTCCTGAGCGACCGTCCCCACCTCTGGAATAAGGGGTTCTCCCTCCTCCTTTGAGCTGGATATCAAAACGCTCACCTGATGGGGTGATCTGTTCACCGATCAGGACTGCACGACCGTCCCCCAGCATATTAAAATAGCCAAACTGATGCCCTGCATAGCTTTGAGCAAGGGGTTCGGCACCTTCCGGGATTTCGTTGCCAGATAAAACCTCTTCCCCAAGTTTCCTCGCGTCCAGCCCCAGCGACTCAGCCACTCGTTCATTCATTACGATCAGCTTTGGTGCTTGAACAGGAGTCGGATCCTGTCTAGTAAAAAAAGAACTTGGAAGTGTGGTATAGCTGTTCTCGAGATTCCAACCTGCTTGATTTCCCATTATCGTCATCTCCTTCTTTTCATAAATAAAACAAAAAATCATATACCGTCTATGACTTTTGTGTAGTTCCCTTTTAAGTCACCATCATTATAACGTTCTTCTCGGCTAATGTCCTTTATGGCACCTGCGTATGTATCACTACTGATAGGATTTTCACCGGCATGAATTCCTATACCAAGAATAACATCCAGCGAATTAACATTATTGTAAAAATTAAAATTATTTTGAAATTTTTGTAATATAAAGATATAATATTTCTAAAAGACTTTGGGGGTGTTTTTACTGAGAAAGTTCAATGTCATCGGTCTTCCCATTCAATTCTTGCTCACATGCATCGGATTATTCCTTTTCAGCGGTGCCGGTTCTCTGCTTGCGTATGATACGGAATTGGTCATCATGCTGGGGAAATATCTTCAAACATTGCAGGAGATGGGACGTGAAATGCTCCAACCAGGCTCCATCATCATCAAAATCGGGGATCCAATGGACTACAAAAGCTACCCGATTTATCCGTTGTTTTTTCAGCTGTTCGGCTATTCGTTCTCGCTCTTGCTCCTGGCCTTTTTTCTTGCTGCCGTCACGTCTTCCCTTGTTAGCTACTTATTTATGTTTCTGCCTAAGAAAATATATCAAATCTGCTTCCGCTTGCTGGATTCACTGGATTCTCTTCCGGATGTTCTGATTATCGTATTTATCCAACTTTTCATTGTCTGGTTTTTCAAAAAGACGGATATTTTGCTGTTTGACATCTATACCCTTGGGGATGAAAAGATCTATCTGCTCCCGATCATTTGTCTTGCGATCATGCCGATTGCTTTTTTAACGAAGCATTTCTTGTTCCAGCTTCGGGAAGAAGAGGAAAAACCATATGTCGAATACTCCTATTCGAAGGGTTTCTCAAAAGCCTATACAGTATGGGTTCACTTGTTTCGAAATGTGTGGATTCATTTTTATTACCACATCAAACCGATTTTTCTGCTTATGCTTTCAAACCTGTTGATCATTGAGATTCTTTTTAATATCAACGGATTTATGAATGTGCTCCTCGATGTTTCCAGCAATACGCCAAGTGCCTTTTTCATCGGGATGCTGATGATTTACATACCATTCTTCATCGTGTTTACATTAGGAGCTATTTCACTTAAAAAATGGCTGTCCGGAGAGGAGGTCAGTTCATGAGGATTCTGAAATCATTCCGGTTCTGGCTGCCCGTTGGTTTTCTCCTTGTCATGCTTTCAGCGAGCTTCGTCATACCGGCCATATATCCAGAGCTGCTCGAACCTGGACCGCCGTATTTAAAGGACGATTCTGGAAGAGTAATCGCGGATCCTCCATATACAATGGAGGAAATGCCCCCTTTGGGCAGTGATAAACTTGGACGGAATTTATTCTATTTGCTCCTTTCCGGTGCGAAATATACGCTGTTATCGGCTATGGTCATTGCGCTGCTCCGCATGGTCGGCGGGTTCTCGTTCGGTATTGTGTATGCTTTTCTTCCTGATTGGGCGAGACAGATGATCAAGGGGGTCGGGGATACGTTCAACTTCATCCCACTTGCAATCATTGCCTTTGTTCTTCTCACCCCACTCCAGCTTGCCTTCGAGGCAGGGGCGATGTATTCATTTCGATTTCTGATGATCGAAATAGTGGTGATCGCCATCATTGTGATCCCCTCGCTTGGGATGTATATCGGGGAAGAGATGAAGGAGTATCTAAAAAATGATTTCGTTACCGTATCTAAACAAATCGGAGCAAGCAGATACTATATCAACAAGCGCCATTTACGCCCACAGTTCAGCCGGCATGCCCTTGTCATGTTTTCTGAGCAAATCTCCCAAACCCTGTACCTTCTCATTCAACTTGGGGTTCTCCATATCTGTTTGGGAGGTCTGAAAACAGAGGAGTTCGGGATCATGGAGCACATACCTGAATATTTTTCCTATACAAATGAATGGGCGGCCACGATGAGCATCAATATTCAAATGGTCTTTCTACATACGTGGCTGGTACTGACACCACTTGCTTTTTTTGCCGTTTCGATTTTTTGCATCAATGAGATAAGCAGGTTTTTAAAAGAGGTTCTTCTTGAGGATACGCTTCCTGTCGGGAAAGACGAGACCCCTTCCAACAAGCCGGTACCCTCGTCACGACTGGAAGATCCATTTACCTTCAAAAACCGCTCAAAGGAGGAATTCCATTGAGGAATTGGCTGAAGTATATTCTGGCTGTCAGTCTGTTTTTACTGACAGGATGCAGGGTTGAAATGGCAACCGAACTTCCTCAAAAGCAGGCGGAACCGTCCGGAGTCAGGATCGATATAACCGGAACGGTCCTGCTTCAAGGAAAAGAACTCATTGTAGAAGGCCAATCCAACCTTCCTGAGGATAGCATCATGTTTGCCGGGCTCAAGGATTACGGTGAGTTCGAATCCTACGCAAGGGTCATCAACTGGCAGGGAGACGAAAGTGAGGAATACGTCACGGAAAGTACAGGGGTGGTGGACGAAAAAGGGAACTTCCAAATCAAAGTGGACCGGGTCAATCCGGAATCGCGCTACAAGCTGGAGGTCATCTTTAACCCCGCCATCCAAAAACCCAAGGTTCAGGAAATCTATGGCCTCCAGGGGGAGGACATAGCCCCGAACATCGGCTACTTCGATTTCGAGTACAACGAAAACACCATCTCCGGGATGATCAAAGTTGCCCCGATCGTGAGCATCTCTGATCCAAACGGGGATGCCGCTAAATGGAACCTGACGAACATTCCAAAAAAATCCAGGGCGGTGAAATGAGGGACGGACCTCCATTCTGCAAATGAATTTTGCGTTGGGCGGCAAAGGAGAGGTCCGTCCCTCTTAATCATAAACGAAAAAATACCTGACCCTCATGAGGGTCAGGTATTTCCTTTCTTGCGGACAAAAATTTCTCCGTCCTGATTATGAATTCAATGTCAGGGTCGCGACACATTCCACGTGCACCGTATGAGGGAAAAGATCAACAGGTTGAACTGCATCAAGAGTGTATCCGAATGGTTCAAGCTCCTTGATATCCGTCGCGAATGTATCCGGATTGCATGATACGTATACAATACGTTCCGGTTTGGCACGTCCGATTCGTCTCATGACCTTTCCTCCTGCACCAGACCGTGGAGGGTCTAACATTAATAGCTGTGGATGACCGAAGCTCTCCAGCATTTGGTCAATTCCTTTTCGAGCATCCTTGGCAAGGAATGTCGTGTTTGAGATACCATTATCTTCAGCATTACGTTTCGCCGACTCAATCGAACTTTCCACGATTTCAATGCCGGCAAGTTCTCCGACTCTGCTTGCAAATGGAAGAGAAAATGTCCCTACTCCACAGAAAAGGTCTATCATCTTCTCCGTTTTCTTCGGTTGTGCCATTTCAATTGCCAAGTCTACTAGCTTTTGAGCTTGTGTCGGATTCGTCTGGAAAAACGTATCAAACCAAAGACGAAAACGATATCCATCCATTTCATCATAAATAAAGTCACGACCAGCTAAAAGATGTATCTCTTCTGCTTGCGTCCGATCCGCCCATGCCGTATTTTCCAGCCATAATAAGCTTTTGACTTGAGGGAATTTTCCACCTATGCGGGCAACTAAGTCCTCCACTGCCTTCTGATGATTTTCAGGCGCCTCAGTCGCAAACAGACCAAGCATCAGTTCACCCGTTACAAACGATTGACGGACCATTAAATGACGAAGTAGTCCTTCGTGCTCGTCTTTGTTATACCCTTTTAATCCATGGTCCTTCACCCAATCTGCGACTTCCATCGTCGCTTCCACCATTTCTTCACTTGCGATCAAGCAGGTTTCAAGAGAAATGACCTTACGGAAATTCCCTTGCTCATGCAGTCCAAGGGCACCTTCAGGAGAAAACGTAAATTCCATCTTATTGCGGTAACGCCACGGATTTTCCATCCCCATCGTGTCCCGTACCAGGTCAGGATTAAAGCCTTGCTCTTCCAAGGCATGCTTCACATGATCCCTCTTCTGCTTTAACTGACCGTCATAATCCCAGTGCTGCCACACACATCCGCCGCAACGCTCAAAGTGCGGACAAGGTGCAGGGATTCTCTCAGAGTGGGCTTCGAGAATTTCATCCGGCAACGCCTTTCGTCTACGGCGATCAGGCTGATCCACCGTCACTTCCACCTTTTCCCCCGGCAGGGTCTGAGGGATCGTGAGTCTCAGCTTCTTCGGATTCCCAAGCTCATTCTCCCTCCAGACCACAGCCTGCCCTGAACCTTTTTGATCCAAATCTTCTATCGTAACAACCATTGTTTCTGGTTTGATATTCGTCAATTTCTGGTCCTCCTTGAAAACTTCTGTCTAACTTTATACTTTATTAAAAAAAGTGGAGGAATGCAACAGGGATATGGGCTCCCTACCTCCCTAGCATCCCATGTAGAAAATGAAGGTCCGTCCTTTAGAGCATTAACGTTCTAAAGGACGGACCTCATTATTACCGACATCCATGTCAATAAGCTTTGTATTGTCCAAATTCTCCGGTTATATAAGCTCTTCTGCCATTGTAGATGACTTCCCAGTAACCCGAGCTGCTGTTTTTACCTTTAAGGGATCCTGTGACGGGAAGCGTCCTGCCTTTTGCGATGGTACCCAAGTCCTTTGAAGTCAACCGATCAGGGCGATCCTGTATGATGGCGGCATTCGCCACCCCCACGATTCTGATTTCCCCGATGCCAACCGGTCCCGATGAAGGCGACGGTGATGATGATCCCGCTGAAGATTGCCCTTTTCCTTCCACCTTCACAAATTTCGGGGCTGCTGTTACATAATACACGTATCCCCTTGAGTTCTTGACCTCATACATATAAGCACCTTCTACCTTAAGCTTCCGTATAATCTCCGGAAACCCATATCCGTACTTCAAAGTGCCGGCGCGGTAGGTATCACGGAAAGTCGGCTTACTGTAAAAGTCCAGTCCTTCAGCACCTCTATATATGCTCTCCACCCGTTTTCCGATAACATCCCTGCTTGTCCACACATCTTTGACATCTGTTTCAGGAGTTGCCACAACGTTTCCTGCAGCCACATACGGAACGCCAAAAAAATCACATACCCCTCGAGCCTGCTCTCTTGCCGATTCCCTTTGAAATTCCTCATTGATCATGAGCAACGCTTCTCTCTCATTATCCATAAATCCATTCTCGACAAGCACCGCAGGCCCATTGAACTCCCTTGTCATATGAAGATTCTGCTCAATGATCCCGCGATATATCTGCCTGGTACCCAGTTTCAAATACTTCGCAATGCTTTCAGCGAGCCTTCTATCCTGTACATCATTGAAATATATATGGAGGGAATGCCCTTCAGCATCTTTTCCTGCACCATCGAACTTTCCATCAAAGGCATTAAAGTGATTGGAAACCAAGGCATTGGCTCTCATGGAATTAGCTAAGTCTGTACGTGACTTTAACGGTATATCCTCATCAGTCGGAGCAGTCAGTATAGTCCTGAATCCACATCTCTCTAATTCAACTTTCAAAAAGAAAGTCACTTTCTCATTAAACTCATTTTCACGGATCTGTCTGCCAAGCGACTGGATATAGGGCGTACGTTTCCCGGCTGTCCCGATCCCATGACCATCATCTAAAGCTATCAAATAATCACTAGCTTTTACCATTTAATCTATCACCCCTTCTACTAGTAAAATATTCACAGCTTGTACTAATGGTCACGGCTGGATAAAAAAAGCCACAGTTTCTGCCCATGGAAGGTAACTAGTGGATATTCACATGTCTAAAGGGTGATTTTTAAGCAACCCATAGCTGTTTAGTCCATTTTTCCATATACAATAAAAAAAGGTGCGCTGACTCCACTGATGGAATCAGGCACCTTTTTCATTTACAACATAGCGGGATATCTAAACTATCCCCGTCCAACTTACTTCGCTTCCAATCGACTGATCCGATCATCCAGATCAGGGTGAGTCGAGAAGATCGCTGACTTTCGTCTTCCATTGATTTTCAATGTAGAGATGGCTGTGTCATCTTCACCCTTCATTCGACTCGAGTATGCTTTTAACATTTGCAGGGCATGGACCATTTTATCCTTACCGGCAAGGTCCGCTCCACCACGGTCAGCGTGGAACTCTCGGTGACGGGAATAAGCGAAAACGACTAAACTTCCCAGGATTGAGAATACGATCTGGAATACAATCACGGCAATGAAATGCACGATCGGTGCCATTTCTTCCCTTGCAAATCGTGACGCAATCCATGCGGCAATTCGTGCCAGGAAAACGACAAAGGTGTTGACCACACCTTGCAGTAAGGTCATTGTCACCATATCACCGTTCGCAACGTGGGCCACCTCATGGGCAATGACACCTTCAACCGCGTCATCATCCATTTCACGGAGTAACCCTGTCGAAACAGCAACCAATGAGCGTTTCTTAGAAGGACCCGTTGCAAAGGCATTCACTTCAGGAGAATGGTAGATTCCCACCTCGGGCATGTGCACTAAACCAGCCGCTCTTGATAAACGATGGACTTTCTCTACAACTGCCCGTTCCTCTGAAGACAAGGCTCCATTCGGATCCAACACTTGTACACCCATCATCTTCTTCGCCATCCAACGTGACATGGCCAATGAAATGAATGATCCGGAAAAACCGATGATCGCACTGAATACTAATAATGCGCCGAAATCAATTCCGCCTGAGGCATTGATGTAATTCCCTGCTCCCGTAACGGAAAAAATAATACTAATCGTCAGTAACACTAAAACGTTCGTTAAAAGGAAATAAAATATACGTTTCCCCATCTTGTCTCCTCACTCTCATTTCAAGTTCATATGAACCTGTATCTGGATTTATTATACGTCCTTATCAGGGAAAATACAAGTAAAAGGTGAAATTGACGAGACCCCACCGAACCAGTAGTATAGAAGAAGATATTGTAAAAGAGACGGGGTAATCATGATGAAAACGTTTATACTGACACGTAAAAATATGGCCGATTTGCTGCTATCACTAAGCGGCATAAACAGCAGGCCCCCGATCAAGGTGCTTCAGGATGCGTGGATAAATCTACATAAAGAAAACGACCTCCCTCCCATCATTCAAAAAATCCTCAAACCAGCAAAAGGAGAAACCGGTTTTTCACTCAATGAGATCGTCTCCTTAGGAAATCATATCGAATTCACCAACTTCCCCCAAAGTACTGTCCAGAACTGGGTGAAGCGGGATGTGAAAGGGTTGATCGGTTCCCCGCAGCTGGGAAAAAAATATACCATCGAACAAGCCGCCATGCTGTTCATCGTCGAAGACCTCAAAGCTACCTTGGATTTTGAATCCATCCGGAAGATCTTGACCCTGGTGTTCAACAACATAGAAGACCGCACGGATGACATCGTCAATCCCACAGATCTTTACCTTGCCTATGCGTCGGTCTTTGACCAGATCCACCATCAATCACTCCCGACGATGAAGTCTTCCGTTTCAGGCTCTGTCAATGAACTAATCGATCAATTCATTCATCAAGAATGCATGGCCATGCTATCCTCCTTTAACGGGATCAACGAAGAAAATCTCAGCATTGTACTGAATGTCCTGATCGTATCGGTGCTGACAGTTCAGGCTGGATTTTATCAGGCTGCTACGAAGAAATATGTGACGGATGCATTATCTTAACATCATAGAGGGACGGACCTTCATTTTTACAAATGAATGCCCGTCCCTCTTGATTCTTTTATCAAAATGTTAGGTCCGTCCCTCTCTTGATTGAGATAAAGAGAGTTCACTCTTCAGTTAGGATTTCTGCTCTGAACTCTTCCAGTAAATAAAAAACACATATAACATTCCTAACAAAAGATATGTATTGAAAAAGGAAAACATTTGATCAATGAACCATACTTCTATCCCATTCGTGATGATGAATAGGAATGTTGTAACAATGAAGTAGATGACCACGTAACTGATGACCCCTTTTACTCCTTGTCCAACCCTTTTCTCAATCCATTTTCCAATCCAAATGGGCAGGAAGAAAATACTTTCTAATTCTCTGTTCATTTATAGCTCCTTCTTTTTGTACAGTATCATAACCCCGTAATCAAATATCGTCATTGAAAATTTAACATCTATTATTTCAATGGTTTGATCTTCCAAGAAGTCATTCACTTTTTTATTCAAACCTGATTCTGTCATGCTTCTAAAGGTAGTTATTTTCAAAGAGACACCTCCTCTACTTACGAGAGATTTCCGATTACAAAATCGATTCTTATACTTTACGAATCGATGCTGTAAAAGGTTTCAAAGTTGGTTCTGAAAGATTCTCGTTTTCTCCGCATTTTCGCGAGTTCATACAGGAACGATAATCCTCACCTTGGTTCCTTTCCCAGGAGCACTGGTTACGTTGATGGAACCCCCATGCAATTCAATAAGTTGCTTGGTGATGGCCATACCCAGCCCTGATCCGCTAGTCGTTTTGGTTGTGCTTGTTCCCCTGTAGTAGCGTTGGAATAGTTTATCAAGTGTTTCTGTATCCATACCTTTTCCATTATCCAGGATTGTGATTACAATCAGGTGATGTTCAATGGACTGAAGAGACACAGTGATCTTCGTTCCTGCTGGATTATAGTGAATGGCGTTGGCTAAAACATTATCCAGAATGCGCTGAAACCATTTTAAATCAACTTCAGCATATAAGGATCCATCATATGGTTCAAACAAAAGTTCCTTATCTCTGTTTGCCTGATCATTGATGTATTGTATGACAGTTCGACGCACAATCTCATTCAATTCGGTTCTTTCTTTGGAAATTGGCAAGGCTTGATTTTTAAGCCGATATGTTAGTGTTAAATCATCTAATAGTTCCCTCATAAATTCTGATTTTTCACTGATTATACCCGCAAACTCCATTGTCTCTTCTTTTGACCAAGTGTAAGCAGCTGATCCAAGCATATGTGCATATCCCGAAATCGATGAGAGTGGTGTTTTTAAATCATGGGAAAGCCCGCTGATCCATTCTTCACGGGTCATAATCATCTGGTTCTCATGACGCTTATTATGATGAAGTGTTTCGGTCAAATGAGACAGATTGGTGATAAGGTCTTTATAAAGTCGATACTTTCGCTTAAGCCTGCCATTTTTCTTCAACATAATCGGGTGTTCCTGGTCATCAAGTGGCTGCACATAAACGCCATCACTCAAATTCTTGATCCATTTCATCATTGTAAGTAAAGGCAGTCCAAACTTTCTCGCATGCCATAGTGTGGCTAATACCAGAAGAGTAAATAGGACCAATAATAGGATGAATCCACCACTGGTGAAGGCTTTGAAAATATTTCGTTCCTGCGAGGGTGAGGTTTGGTACGAACGAATACCGACAAGGATTTTTTGCTTTGACTTCTCATCGATGAAGGTTGAGACATTTTCCTTACTCTTCAAATTGAGAAGTTCCCTGACTGAATAATATTCAGGTTCGTTTTCCGTGCCATATTCATCGACTACTTTTCCATTGGAATCAAGAAGCTGTACCCAAGCGTTTTCTTTTTTCATTCTTTGAATTGTACTCTCTGAGAGTGAAAGCCTCCCCTGACTCCATTCCATATCTTCTTTCACGTATTGAATCAGATTTCGATTTTGGTGCTTCTCACCATATATTAGTACATAGGTTTGAGAGTCCGGTAGATCAAGATTCCAATAGCGATAGTCTGTGCCAGTCCCCTCCTCTAAGAGTTCTTTCTCCGTACGTTTTGGAGTTAAATAGGACCCTATTGGAACCCCTTCATCTGTATAGACGATTAGCCAGCCATTTTGCTCACGCACTAGTGTCCTTAGCTCTTCTTTAAAATGAACTTTCCCTCGATCCACCTTTATATTACTGGAAAAATAGAGGCTGCCGGCTTCAGATAAATCCTCCTTCACTTCTTCTTCCATGACCCAAAAACCAATGATCGCAAATAAGGCCAAAACAAGTGACCCTAAAAAGAGAACTGTTAGAATCAATTGTCCGAAAAAGTGAAACATGAATCGTTTATGAATGTTCATTATTAACTCCGTTAGGTACAAGCTTATACCCAAGTCCTCTTACAGTAACGAGGTGATCAGGCTTACTGGGATTGGCTTCTATTTTTTCTCGAAGCTTTCGAATATGTACCATCACTGTGTTCTCTTCTCCTAAATAGTCACTTCCCCATACATTTTCATAGAGTTGTCCTTTACTGAATAATTGATTCGGATGTTTACAAAAGAATAATAGCAGCTGGTACACCTGAGCAGGTAAATCAACTTTATTTCCACTAACCGTTACTTCAGCTGAACTTGTATTTATTAAAATCGGTCCACATCGATAGATTAGGTGATTTGAAACAGTCGGCGTGCCAATTTGCCTTCTCAATTGGACTTTTACCCTAGCAACCACTTCCAGGGGATTAAAAGGCTTTGTTATATAATCATCTGCTCCAAGGGCGAAACCTGATAACTTGTCCAAGTCCGATGATCTGGCTGTAAGAAAGATGATGGCGGCATCCGTGTGCTCACGAATAAGTGGACAAATGTCGAAGCCACTCCGATTCGGCAGCATTACATCTAATAGAATTAAATCGTATCTATTTTTCTTGCATAAACTCAATGCATCCTCCGCCGTTGCTGCTGTATCGATATTAGGAAAGTTCTCTCTTTTCAGAATGGTTTCAAGCATATGTATAAGAGCTGATTCATCATCAACAATTAATAGTCGGGCTTCTTTCATGGTCATTCTCCTATTCACTCTGATCTAACCCATATCATAACACCTCAATTCTCAATATTTAATAATTAAGGAAAAATTAAGGAGGATTTTCGTAGAGATTAAGAGTTGAACGTTATAATGACGGTAGACAGAAAAAAGACACATGATTTCAATTGAAAAGGATGGGGAAGCGAGTGTACGTTATAGCAAGAAAAGAATTTCTTCAATTATTTACAGGGGTTAAGTCACTGATAATAATCGGTATCCTATTGGTGACGTCCTATTATTCAGTGAAGTTTTCCACCCTTCTGGTGAACGATATAGAACTTTCACCCAAGGAAACCGAAAACATCCATGTCTTCGGATTATTAGCACTGCTCATATTGTTTGGTCAGCTATTCATCATGGGGCTCTCCCACGATACGATGAACAGAGAGACACATGAAAGAACGATGAGATTTCTCGTTTCAAGAACATCCCGAGCTTCGATTGTTTTCGGGAAATTTTTAGGGATCTGGACATTTTGGTTTGCATGTATAGTGGTATCACACGTGCTGATCGTGATTTTTTCTCATCGCTTTGATCTATTTATATTTTCACAATTAATGAGCTTGCTAACTTATCAAATCGCTTTCACTCTTTTGGTCTCTACGCTAATACCGAAACCAGCATTTACGATGTTTCTTGGGGTTATCCTTGGCTTGATATTTCCTGCGTTATCGTTTTGGCTGGTATTCACCTCCAACCCCTGGTTCAGCTGGATGAAGTACTTGAATCCTTATTATTATTTAAACCGGGAGGACTTTACATTTCTGGTGATACTGTTACTGGCGGGTATGATGATTGGATTGACACACTTATTGTTCAGAAGGAAGGAATGTTAAATGAACGTCATTGAAACACACCAATTAACGAAGTCATATGGAACATCCCCGGTTGTAAAGGGGATCACGGTCACCGTAAAAAAAGGAGAGGTATTTGGTTTTTTGGGAAAGAACGGTGCAGGTAAGTCCACCTTCATTAACACAATTACTGGAATTATTCATCCCTCCTCAGGTTCGTACTATCTCCTAGGGGAGAAAGGACCTAATGAAAAAATAAAGAAAAAAATCGGCGTAATGCCTGATTATCTAACATTTTACTCCTCCCTGACTCCTGTCAAACATTTGCGGATACTGTCCGCTTTATCAGGAAAGCCCGTCTCGAAGTCACAGTGTATAGACGTCTTGAAGACAGTCGGTCTTGAAAAACATGCCCATAAAAAAACATCCAAATTTTCATTTGGGATGAAAAAGAAACTTGGTATCGCCCTGGCTATCATTCATGATCCTGAACTCATCTTCCTCGATGAACCTACTTCAGGATTAGATGCAGAATCGGTGCTTGTAATCCAGAAGCTGATACAACAATTGCAATCAAATGGAAAAACCGTTTTTATGACGTCACACAATTTAGATGAGGTAGAGAAGATTTGTACACGGATGGCCATCATGAAAGAAGGTCAGATTGCCAAAATTGGAACTATCGATGAACTAAGATCGTTCTATCGATCAACCATTACGGTAAAAGTGAAACACTCCTCTATACCGGTAAACGAAAAAGTGAACTTGTATCATTGGCTTGGTTCAAACGGCACTGATTTGGAAGCAACAGAAACTCACTTCGTCCTGAATGTAAATTCGGAAAATAAGATCGCTGAGGTTATCCGTGCCCTAAATCAATCAAAGGTGGACGTATTGCGGGTTGAAGTAGAAGAACCTTCGTTGGAGGAAATATTCTTGGAGGCATAAATCAACGATTTCTAATAATTAATAGGAATAGAAGAAGATGCCTTAAAATGAATGAGGCATCTTCTTCATATAATACTATCTCAATCCATAAGCCTTAATAATTTCTTGCGTGATCTTATTTCCTTCATCATCCCAAGCACTCGCCTTCAATGAAACATTCGTTGCGTTCTTAGGATTCTGAATGGTCACTTTAAACGTATCGCCATCCTGGTTCAGCTTTACTTTTTTCCATGACTTCCCTTCGTTAAAGGACACTTCTAAAGTTGCTCCTTCGACATTTCCGTATCCTACTCCATTTTCCACCTTTCCGACGGATAACTCAAGGTTCGTCGGGCGGTTGGCCAATGCATCCCCATTCACATCTGTATCCACCGTGTAATCCAGAGTCAGGAATGGCAGGTCATATTGCCAATCATCTGTTTCCTCTGTCCAGAATGTCCACTCCGAATGGGTCCGGGTGGATGTATTCCAGCGGTTTTCATCCCGTTTGGCGTCTGTGACGAACCGGTATTGGGTGCGTTCCTTCGGTAAGATATCCCAAACATTCAGCGCCTGTCCCTTCCCTTCTTTCAGTAACGTGTCCCCTTTGTATAACTGAGAAGTCTGGTTTTGGAAAGACACATCCCATTCTGTACCACCTGTGTTTCCTTTCCCGCCGTCAGCCCAGGCAGGGACATTGATTTGAAGAGAATTCCCCTGTCTTCTCGGAGCCCAGTATCCTTCTCCCAGACTTGGTCGGACGACCGGTGAGAACCAGTTTTCTGTAATTTTTTGTCCTTTTGTATACGTCATCAGAGGTTGGCGGACCTGCCATCCTTCATCGAGTACATTTGCCTGATGGTACCAGCCTGTGCCTTCTGTTGCCGAAACATATTCAGTGCGGGCACTTGGCAGTGAAACCTTTTGAAGGAAACCTACCGCTCCTCTTGTATGCGGACGAAGGTCATAACGGAATTCCCCTCCATCGGTTTCAACAGGTGAATTGTAGCGTGTGTCGATTTTCGCCAAGTCCTTGCCCTTTGGAGCGTAGGTCAAGTCTTTAGGGATGGATCCTTCATGTAGATCCATCAGGTCATAAACGTACGGAGAATCGACGGTTCCTTCGACTTTCAGTTTTACATTACCTGAACGAACAGCTTTTACGAGCTTATCGCCTTCTTTTTTACTGATAGAAGCAACGGCCAGGGGATTGTCCGTGTAATCCGGAGTTCCAGCGTATTGACTGAATTCTTTATCTTCATTATTCACAACGATAACCAGCTTCGCTCCTGCAGCTGCGGCATTTGTTGCTTGTTGTGAAACGCTCACCTCTGCATTTCGATCCACTACGACAGCCTTTCCTTTTGCCTTTAATCGATCAAAGTCTGCAGTGCTTCCTTTTCCGGCATAAACGGTGGACAGATTATATTTTCCATCCAATAAGGTGCTTCCTGCTAACGGGATATCATCCAGTTCTCTTCCGTTAAAATTGATCGTCAATAGTGGCTTGGTCAGGCGCCAGCGTGTCAGCTGCTCGAAGTATCCACTTTTCACTTCCTTGGTCGGTACGGCATATAGTTTATCGATCCACACCGGCATTAAATAAAGACTTGTCATTGGCATGTCACCGATGGTTTGATGGTACTCCATACGTTGGTAGTTGGCCTCTGTCTTCTTCGGTACCTCTACTTTGATTTCCTTCGCTTTTCGTGCATCGAGCTCGACGGTTTTAGGACCGTTCAACTTCACTTCCGGATTTCCAACAAGGGCTACTCCTGCGTGATCCGTGTCCACATCTACATCCATAAGTGACATAGCGGAATAAGTGCCAGGTGGCAGTCGAAGCTCGAGTGTTCCATCTACGCCCACTACTTCAGGCTCCATTTTTTCACTGAATAGTACGACATAAGCCTGTCCTTTCGATCCGTCACGATCGGTTGCATTCAATGTAAGAGGATATCTCTCCCCTTCCTTGACCATCGCCATCGTCGTGCGTACAAGTTCTGTTCCGTCCTTTTTGGCTGTCAGGAATCCTTGGTAGCGGGACCCTGATTCTCCAAGTGTGGAATCGAGTGTTACATTCACGTCCACCGTTCCTCTTGCAGGAACCGTAACGGTTTGATCAGAGACTGTCAGCATGCCGTTTGGTGCCTCTTCTCCCTCTGCATTTGTAAAGGTTGATTCAAGTTCAAGAGTGATTTCTTCCTCACTATCATTTGTATAGGTCACTACCTTTTCTCCTGGAGCTGCTTGATCATGAGGCCATTTAAAGAATCCGAATGAGACCGACCCTGTTGCTCTAACCTGTGAATCCAAGGCAGCTGCTATGTCCACCCGGCCTGTACCGACATGAAAAGGCTGGTAACCATCAAGCTTCTTTGTCGTATTCATCAGAGCTTGTTTTAATGTAGTGCCGTCCCAATCAGGATGCTTTTCGGCTAAAATGGCAGCTGCACCCGCAACATGAGGAGTCGCCATTGATGTACCATTTAAACTTTTGTAATCTCCGGTTCCAGCTGAATATTGAGAACGAGCTGCTACAATCCCTACACCAGGAGCGGATAAATCAGGTTTTAGCCCCATGTCCCCATAGCGCGGACCCTTTGATGAGAAATACGCCAGTTCATCCGCTTTATCCACCGCTCCAACCGTCAAGGCTGAATCTGCTGCGCCCGGAGAACCGATCGTACCTTCCCCTCCTCTGTTGCCGGCAGCAATGACGAATAAGGTTCCATTCTCATCTGTCAATCTATTCACCGCTTCTGCCATTGGATCTGTCCCATCACTTGGCATATCGCTTCCAAGACTCATATTGACGATTTTAGCATTTTCTGAGGCCCACTCCATTCCGTCGATGATCCAGGAATCCTGCCCGTAACCCTCATCACTTAAAACTTTCCCTACCAATAAACGGGCATCGGGAGCGACACCTTTATGTTTTCCATCGCCTGCACCGGTTCCAAGAACGGTGGAGGCAACATGGGTTCCGTGACCATTGACATCCTTCACTTCTTCACCAGGTACGAAGCTTACAGCATCATCAATCTGACCTGCTATATCCGGATGCTCCGAGTCGATTCCAGTATCAAGTACGGCAACCTTGACTCCCTCTCCTGTAAAACCTTGCTCCCAAGCGGAATCCGCTTCAATTTGCGGTACACTTTGATCAAGGGCTGCTTCTACACGGCCATCCAGCCATATTTTATCGACACCGTATTCAAATTGGGGTGCTTTTTCCGTTTCTTTCTTTTCACTTTGAACGGTGACGTCTTTCCAGAACGTTTCTGCCTGCTTTTTCTCTGCAGAAAGGGCCGCACCATTAATGCTTTCCAAGTCTCTCACTTTCTTCGATCCTTTTGGAGCTGGAGCTGCTGATAAAGTCTTAGCCTTGGTTTCTTTGTATTCTACGATGACAGGTACAGACGCTTGATTCTTGTCATCATACCCATACTCGATCAATTTTGTAATATTAAATAAGTCTTCATCCATTTTTCCTGCGGCCATATAAGGCATGGCGGAGTTAGGGAATACGAATGTTTCCTCTTTAATGGTCATTACACGGACACCTTCACCATTCTTTTCAGCAGGCTCTACATTGATGATCTGTTTGCCATTTTGGAGGGTCGACACCTTTACCACATCACCAGTGATGAGGGTGATAGTATGTTCCCCTTTAATTGCTTCATTCTTATCAACCTTAGACTCTTCGAGTTCCTTCCCCTTGGAAGAGATACCGAGTGCATCTACCTGGAACATCGAACCTGAAATCATCGTCGCAGCAATCGATCCAACAAGAAGTGGTTTCACGTTAAGCTTTTTCATGAACATTCTCCTATTCTATTCATTTCGTCAGTTGATTGATTCATATGAGTAGACTCTTGCTGAGGGAAAAATAAAGAAGGTATGTAGTCCTAAAAATATTTAAGTAGACTACCAGGATTAATTCGTCAGTGATCACCTCCCAGTTTACATAGTCGTATGCTAATACGGGGATGCAGGCTTTTTTCTCTAGGAGTCTTTTTGTATGTCTGTGGTTAATTAAATTGTAAGTCTCAGCACAGCAAATACTCAATTGGGGTTATTTTTCGGGAGTAGAGAACTAGTCTCCAAGTGAATACTCGATTTCATTCAACTTACTTATGAAAATAGGTACATATTTGTCACGTTTCCATACTAGATGTCGAGGGGTCAAATTGGATATACTGATACCATTACAATCTAAGGGAGCAGTCAACGTGAATGAGATTAACCTTAAAGAACTGAGAACAAACCTGAACCGCTTCATGCTTTCATATAAATTCGCCCTTGAAGAAGTCCGGACAAAGATCAATATCCTAAGGGAAGAATTCCAGGTCATCCATGAATACAATCCGATCGAACACATTTCGACCCGTCTAAAGTCCCCAGAAAGTATCCTGAAGAAAATGTCAAAGAAGGACATGAAACCTTCCTTTGATCAGATGAAAGAACAAATCCGGGATATTGCAGGCGTACGCATCACCTGCTCGTTCATCGAGGATATCTATAAGGTGTCGGACTTGATTCAATCCCAACATGACATTACAGTGGTGGAAGTGAAGGACTATATCAAGACTCCGAAGCCCAATGGGTATCAAAGCCTTCACCTCATCGTGCAGGTTCCGATTTTTTTGACGGATCGCGTGGAAATCGTGTATGTGGAGATTCAGATCCGCACAATCGCCATGGATTTCTGGGCAAGTCTCGAGCATAAAATTTACTACAAATATAACAAGGAGATCCCCACCCATATCCAGAAGGGGTTAAAGGAAGCCGCTACACAGGCGGCTTTACTTGATCGCAAAATGGAACAGCTCAATCATGAAATCAATATATTGAAAAAAGAGGATGGAGAGGATTCAAGTTTTATGACGCCGAATGAGGTTCATCAATTTCTGATGCAACTCTCAAAAGAGGAGGATTGACGATACAAAGAGGCTTGCATGCTTCAATGCAGCCTTTATTATAACTTTCAGACCGGATAGAGGAATTGCCCGATTAACCCTAAAACTTTAGCACCAGGACTACAAGCATAATCTCCCTCTACAAGATACTCCATTAAAAAGGAAAATGTATTTAATTACACTGGATCAACATAGTCTTTACATCTTAAAGCAAGGCTTACATATGTAAAGTGTAAAAGTTGATGTCTGCTCTGCCTATGACATAAAAGGAATGGGGATATAATGAAAAGTTATTCGTCACATCCCCAAAAAGCTGCCCCGGAGGTCCGGGACAGCTTCGTTATATAATTTGCCATTGTCATTCTTTATGGACTAATTCAAATGTCTCTTTTCCCTGAAAAGAATTGAACACTTCTTCTTGAACAGTAGCATTGCGATTGTCATTCCCCATGGTTTCCATCACGCGTGTTGCCCCTATAAGCATCAGCTTTGCTGAAAGAATCGTCAGGGTAAAGAAAAAGACAGGGATAAATGGAATCCAAGGATAGGTAGTCCATAGGAATTGCCACCAGCTGCCAAGAAGGCCGGACCATTCATTGGACAGAGAAACAAAGAATGGATTTTCAAAGAGATCTTTCTCAAGGGAAGATCCACCAATATAAATATTTAACACACCAAGATGTGCGATCAACAGCATGACAATCATAAATTCGCGGATCGACACAAGGAGAATCTGCGGAAGAATGAATGGCCGGATATGGTTCATGATGTAGTGCCGCTTCGAAGCCCCAAGTACCTTTGAGCTGTCAATGAATTCCTGCTTCATGATTTTGTCATATTCATTGGAGAATAGAAGTGTCAGGCTCGGAATCGAAATAATGATGAGAATGATCAGGTAAAACAGCAGTTTGTCCAAAAAATCATAAGGGAAGCCTTCAGGATTTATCAACGGACCCTCCAGAATAATCCAATTCAATAACAAGAACGAAAGTAGAGTGGGGGGAAAATAGTTGGCAGCGTCCACGATGCTATCTATGATTCTTCTAAACGGCTTTAGATAGAAATGGAGGATCATGCCCAACACCACAGATGGGATAACTCTACATAGAGTTATCACCAGAGCTGCCCCAATCGTATATTTAGCGCCAACGATGATGAGGAGCAGAATATTCCGGTTGAAATTATCGGTGCCAAGTGGCGGGTACTCAGCCGGAGAGTAAGGGGCTTTAAGAAAGTTCCCCTCCCCATCTTTCAACAAGTCCATCTTCGGCACCTCATTCCCCCATCCAATGGAATAAATAATACTCACGGCAAACATTCCAAACAGAAAAACAAATCCTACTAAAAAGGCTGGATTCTTCATCAATTTTCTCAGCATCAAATCACCACCTTCTGTCCGGTTTTTCTATCAATGATGAGCCTGATCAAGATAAGTAAAAGGAAGACCGGAAGATAGAACATGATCAAACTGAAACAAATCACATCCATTTGAGAGAAGGACAAGATAAAATGTGTGATTCCATAAATATTGAACAACCTCTCAAATACGATAAGAGATGATAATAGAAAGAGAATGATGGATTTGGCATGATTCAACAAACTGAATGAGATATTTCGCAGGATATGGATAAAAAATATTGAGTGTTTGGACATCCCTCTGCTTTTGATCAGGTCCACATACGGCTTGCTGTATTCATCGTTCACCAGTAGGTAAATGATCCTGAACAACATGATTGTCGGTAAGATGGACAGGGTCACAATTGGAAGGAAGTACACCTTATCCTGCGATCCGACTATAGGAAACAATAACACACCAGTCTCTTTCAGGATAAAGATGACGCTGTATTGCATAACGATCAAGATGAAGATATCGGGTGTGGACTCAAGCAAATTGGTTGCCCTGATGATGAACTTCGACCACCGGGCGGGAAGCAGGTGTGTGAGATACGCAAGGAGAATGCCCAATAGTACAGATAGAAGGAAAGCAGATAAAAAGATCGACATGGAGTAAAAATAAGGCTCCCAAAAAGCAGGGAACATCGGATAAGTATTGTTTGCCTCATTGGTGATGGTCAATGAAGCGGTATGGAAGAGTGACGATGAGATATCCACAATGTTGACCATATATAGTCTCAGGCTCGGGTCTATCCCTTCATTAAAAAGCCCGATAAGACCCGTGAGAAGAATGATTCCGAATACAACGAATACAAATTTCAAAGCCATGGAACCGATTGTTTTGATATACATAGACCTTTCCCCCGAATCGACGATATAACATGCCCCCCTTATTTTACCATAAATATCCACTATAAGAACCATAAAATCCCATAAAAAAAGTGGAACCCCATTGGATTCCACCCTTTTTTTTACCTGTCTTTCCGTAGGAGATCCGCATATGTTTCCCGCTCTATCACGACCCGGGATTCCCCGTTATCCACAAACACAACAGCCGGTCTCGGAATCCGGTTATAATTACTCGCCATCGAATACCCGTAAGCTCCTGTACTGAACACCGCCAGTATATCTCCGTAATTCGTCGGCGGAAGCATCAGATCCCAAATCAGCATGTCACCGGATTCACAGCATTTACCTGCGATGCTCACAAGCTCCGTGCATTCTTCTTGTGGACGGTTGGCCAGGACCGCATGGTATTTCGCCTGATATAGGGCGGGGCGGATATTATCCGTCATCCCCCCGTCAATCGCTACATATGTGCGCACATCAGGAATGATTTTCTTTGAACCAACTTTATACAAGGTAGTTCCCGCTTCTGCCACCATACTTCGACCCGGCTCCACCCATACTTCGGGGAGCGGATATTCATTCTTGGCAAAATAGGTCTTCACACTATCGGTAATAGATTTCACATAAGTTGGAATCGGCAGGGGCTGGTCTTCTTCCGTATACCGGACACCAAATCCTCCGCCTATATTCAGTACCGGCATCGTCACATCATACTCGATACGGATTTTTTGCAGGAAATCAGCCAGTACTTGAATCGCCTGATCAAAACCTTCCCGTTCGAAAATCTGGGAACCAATATGAGAATGCAGCCCGAGTAATGAAAAGTACGGCTTGCGGATAGCCAGTTGAATCGCAGTACTCGCCTGTCCATTGGAAATGCTGAATCCGAATTTCGAATCCTCCTGTCCCGTCGTAATGTACTCATGGGTATGGGCTTCCACGCCTGGCGTAACCCTGATCAGGATCTGAACCTGCTGTTCGCGTTCCTTGGCCAGGTCATGAAGCAGCTCAAGTTCCAGGAAACTATCGACGACAAAGCAGCCGATCTCCGCTTCAAGAGCCATGATGAGCTCCTCTTCCGACTTGTTGTTCCCATGGAAATGAATGCGTTCCGCGGGAAATCCCGCCTCCAGCGCCGTATACAATTCCCCGCCGGACACGACATCCAGGGAGAGATGTTCTTGTTCCGCAAGACGTACCATCTCTTTGCAAAGAAACGCTTTACTCGCATAAGCAACCTGGTACTGCAAACCACTTTCCTTGAATGCATTCCTGAACAGGCGGGCATTCTCACGGATCATGCCTTCATCGTAGACCATTAAAGGTGTCCCATAGGTTTCCACCAACTCACCTGTACTCATCCCACCGATTTCAAGATCCCCACTTACATTCACATCAACTGTACTCATATCCTATACTCCTTTTGACTCTCTCTAAAAAACACAAAAAAACCGTATGAAGCGATGCTCATACGGTTTATCATCAAAAGTTTTGGAAACATGATGAAGACTATGTATTAACATCTCTTCAATAGTTCTCCACAACTTCTTCATTGTGACAGTCCAGCATTTCTTCAATGCTGGCCCAACAAAAAATAGAATTGGCTATTTTCTGCTTCGGCGATCTGCCTTTCCCTTCTTTTCTCAGAATCCATTATTCTCAAAGAAGGTACTCATCATACTCGCGCCTCTATTATCAGAGAGTGACGTATTATTTTGTTTGAATTACTATACCATTCTCTTGAAATAGTTGTCAATTGGTTTTTGAGAGAGAAATAGGCAAAATCCCCGGAATGGAGCCCGGGGGTTTCGTGGCTCATTTTATTTCAGATTGATTTCGAACGGTTTCATTTTGACCGGCTTATCATTTCTGCTCAATGTCTCGAATGGAACAATTAGAGAGTAGTCCTCAAGGTTGGCATCCTGAGGCAATGTAAACGTGGATTGATAACGGAGAGTATCCTTATCCACTGTTTTCGTTGTAGCACTTCTGATCATATGATTCACCATCTCGTTATAATCCAGTTCATCCTTTGCCTTTCTTTTAATATCTTTTGATGGGATCACCTGAACGAATTGAGCAAAATTCTCTAAAATGTCATATTTGAATTGTTTTTCTTTGATGGCATCGAGGGAGAAATCCAGTATCACCTTCCCTTTTACGTTTTGGATATCTTGTACCGTGACCTGATAACCAAAACGAGGGCTCTTCACCTGGAATGGAGTTGAATCCTTCAGTGAGATGATGCCGTCTTCATCTACTCGCTCCATATCAGCTTGGACTTTCAGCGACTGTGCATTATCACTGAGTTTATTAGTGAACAGCTCTCTGACAGTCTTTTGATAATCACCGTCAATTTCTTTGATATTCAGTGTCTCTGCACTGGACTTTGATAACCGGTTCCCTAAGTCATCAAACACAATCAGATTTAACGTATCTTTCTCAGCCTCCACCGAATATGTATACTCCAGTGTAGTCGTAGCTTTTCCTTTAGTGACAGATGTCACTTGAAGCTCAAATTCCCCATGGGGAGATTCTGTCCTTACATCTGTTTGGATATTTTCAGATGGAATCCTCTTGACCGGTACATCAAAGGTCCAGGTACCGTTCACATCTGCCATATGGGTGAAAGTTAACGGAAGGGTGAAGTTTTCCGGCGGTTCTTTCCCATCCCGGTAAAATTCGATCGAGCCTATGAACTCATCCCCGTCTTTTTTAAGACCCGAACTTCCCGATCCCCATTGATTCTGATCCTTACCGTCGAAGAGATGATAGCTGTATCCGCTCACCGGACGATTCCCTTCGTCCATATGTTCGATGGAAAGGTCATCACCCTTCGCCTTGAAGGTTACTCCGATGACGTTCCCATCATAATATGTGCTTGTGATTGTCACATCTACGCCCCTTGAAGTGGCGGCCTGATTAACTTCCGTCACTTTATCGCTGAAATAGAGTTCTTTTCCGACCTGGGAACCTACTTTTTCGTAAATGCCGCCCAGTACAGGCAGTTTGGCAAGTGCATTGTTCACAGGTGCGAATAGGAAGCCCGATACGAGTACCATGGAGGCAGCAGCGGTGGTAAAGGCGGCACTTATTTTGGCCGTTTTTTTCCGGACCTTTTGTTTTCTACCTTCTATGATTCCAGTTGAAATCGCCTCAAAAACCTCTTCTTTTGGTACTTCGATGTTATCCATTTCTTCCACAAACCATTTTTTGTCCATACTGATTCACTCCTTCCAACAGCATTCTTAATTCCAGTTTTGCCCGGTGAAGATACGTCTTGACCGTCCCTTCAGGCGTACCCATCGTATCAGAAATCATCTTGATCGATTGACCCTGGAAATAGAATAAGATAATGACCGTTTGATAGTGCTGATTCAAAGACGCCATAGCTGTAATCAAGTCAATCCGCCCTTCTACATCCGATTCTTCTGACACGATGGCGGTATCTAGAAACTCATCCCCTGTCAGCACGAGCCGGTTTTGTTTCTTTAAGATGCTGTATGCCGTATGAATCAGGATCTTGATCAGCCAGGTGCTGAAATACTCCGGATTCTTCAACCGGGCTATCGAGGTGAATGCTTTACAAACCGTTTCCTGTACAACATCCAGAGCATCCTCTTTATTTCTTACATATAGAAATGCCGTCCGGTACAACTTCTCACTTTCTGAGTGGATCAGTATTTCGAATGCCTGTTCATTCCCCTTTATTGCTTTTTTTACGAGTTTTACATCCATTGATTAACCTCCTGTCATTCATTAGAGTCCGGTGGGGTGGGAAAAGTTTCAAGGAATTTTTTGTGTAGTGGAAAAGGGGATGTCTACCATTTATTTCAAAAATACGTATAAATGATGTAAAAAGACGCATTTAATGTAAAATCGATGCAATTATCTTTGATAATGACGCAATTCCCCTCGAAAATGACGCAATCATGGCCGATTTCGACGCAATTAAGTAAATCGGATGTGGTCAGCCGCCAAGAAGTTTGAATAAAAATGATCCAATAGCCAAATAAAGATTGAATCAACCTTTTTTCACCTCCATCGTTAGGCTTTTTGCTAAAAAAAGAAGCTTATCCCATCGATAAGCTTCAATCTGTCCGTCCCGTGTAAATCATCACAAAGTGGAGCACCGCTTCCGTTGACTCCATATTGATGTAGCTGTGGACTTTATCACCATGGAATTTGATCGAGTCATACTGACCCAGCTCGAATACGTCATCCTGCACTTTCACACGTGCTCTTCCTTCCATGACGGTGACAAATTCAATCACCCCGGGCTGGTGGGCATCGGCACGGTACTCACTGTCCGGTTTCAGGAAGGCCCTGTGGGTTTCCAATGAACTGTAGCCAGAGGAAGTAAACATCGGCTCCAGGGTCAAGGATTCATTGGCACTGATCACTTTGCTCCCTTCATTTTTCCGGGAGATCTGGACTTCCTGTTTTTCCACGAGGAGGGCGGAGATGGGGATCGAGAGTCCGTTCGCGATCTTCCAGATGATTGTCAAGGAAGGATTCGCCTCTCCTCTTTCAATCTTGCCTAGCGTCAATGTACTGACACCGGTCATGGACGCTAGCTCCTGCAGGTTGAGCCCGCGCTCATTTCGTATATATCTCAGTGTCATCCCGACGTGCCGGGCCAATTTTTCCGGGTCCTGCCAAGTCAAACCGTCATTGTTCATATTTCTACCTCTTTCTATAGACAATGTATGTAAGTATATTATAATATATATTGAATAAACTATAGTATATACATTGAAAAGGAGTGTTCATCATTAAAGAGCTTGCTCTCGGTGTCATTTCATCTATGTTCTTTGCCGTCACCTTTATTCTGAACCGGTCCATGGAGCTCGCTGGTGGAAGCTGGATGTGGAGTTCATCCCTTCGCTTCCTGTTTATGCTCCCCTTCCTTTTCCTTATTGTAGGTTTAAGGAAGAATATAAATCAAGTCTGGATTGAAATGAAGAAGAAACCATTCGAATGGCTGACGTGGAGCTTTGTAGGATTTGTCCTCTTTTATGGTCCTATTACCTATGCGGCAGCCTATGGACCGGGCTGGCTTGTAGCGGGCACGTGGCAGTTTACCATCGTCGCAGGAATCTTGCTCGCTCCCTTGTTTTATACTTCGGGACCGGTTAAGCGCAGGCACTCCATTCAAAAAAGGGCACTGGCCATCTCTTCGATTATTTTAGTGGGAGTCCTTTTCATCCAGCAGGAAAATGCCAGAGGATTGTCACCTTCAGAAATGGTCGTAGGTGTCTTGCCTGTAATCATCGCAGCCTTTGCTTATCCACTTGGGAATCGGAAGATGATGGAGGTGTGCGGAGGAAAGCTTGATACTTTCCAACGTGTGCTCGGGATGACGATCGCAAGCACTCCCTTCTGGTTGATCCTTGGGTGCTATGCGTTTTTCAAGGTGGGGGCACCCAGCACGCCGCAAGTGACGCAATCCTTTATCGTCGCCATTTGCTCAGGCGTGATTGCGACGTCCCTGTTCTTCATAGCGACGAATCAGGCGAGGCACAATCCCGGGAAGCTTGCCGCAGTGGAAGCGACACAATCGACACAGATTCTGTTCGTCATCATGGGAGAAGCAGCGATCCTGTCCGTTCCATTCCCATCAGGATTCGCCCTTATCGGCATACCCCTGATCATCACGGGCATGATCATCCACACCGTGAACGTGAAAAAAATGAACACCGGAATGGTTAAACCAGTTAAATCGGTCAGCTAAAAAAAGAGGAGCATCCTGGATGCTCCTCCTTTTGGTTCTATTTAAAGACTTTTCTTCTCATCCACTGTGTCGCAGCCCATTTATCTCCGATGGCAACCGGTGCTCCGCCATGTAACGTCAAGTCGTTCAGCTCCTGATTATCATAGAAATACTCGAAGTAGACGGCCATCCCCTTTTGCGGCGAGACAGAGAAATTCAATTTCGGAAAGTACGTTTCCCCGCCTTCCTCTACGTCATTCAAGTACATGACAAGAGTGCTGATTCTCGGATTCTTCACCGGCCGCGATGATGCCGAAAAGAAATCAAAGTGGGCCTTATATTCCTGACCCGGTTTATAGTTAAGGATTTGAAGACCTTCCCCGTGCTCGACAGGTATATTCATAATTTGAGAAACTCTCTTTTCTACTCTAGTTACAACGTCATGTTCACCTTCTTGAAGGAAAACGCTGCTGCTCGTTCTAAGTTCATCGACGGCACGGGTATTTCCTATCTTCGAACGCTGCACACGATCCTTTGAAAGCTGGATGAGTTCATCACATTCTTCATGACTCAACACATTGCCAAGAACGACGATCAGTGGCTCCTCCATTTTTGCGATAATCTGAATATCCCGGTCTTCCGTCTTGATTTTATTTCCTGTATGGTGAAAAATCGTTTGTTCCTTTACAGCTATTTCAGTAGTATCCATTGTCAACTTTAATCAACCTCTTATCGTATTTTTAACATTCTGAATTTTTATGTTAGTGGAAGCATTCTTGTATTCTTCCAATCTGGAAAAACGATTGCAACAATAGGCATAACTGTAGATTTTATTCGGCTGTTTCCTCCTGCGTGTGTATTTTAATATATTTTACACCCGGGATGAGGGGAAATCTATCTTTTTTTTGATGAAAAATAAGGGACCTGGTGGGATTGAGGGTGATTGTAGAAGTGGCGTGGATGCGGAAGCTTCACAGAAAAGACACGGATTGGTTTTATGCGTCGTTTTTGAGATTTATGCATCGATTATTCCCATTTATGCGTCCAATTTCGAATTTATGAGTCGTTTTAAAATTTTATGCGTCGAGTCTCCCCTTTTTTGCGTCAAACTCATAAAAAAAGACTGCCGAATCGAATCCGACAGCCCCTAAAATTTATTTCTTCAATCCTTCATACTGCACCAAAACTTCCTTCACAATCTCACTATCCCCATCCAGTCCGCTCACTTCTTTCAGCACATGGGCCGGACCATTCTCCTTGATCATACCTTGAATTTCCATGGCTTGTTCATCCTCGGGATTGTCAAACAATAGCGCTGCGGCAATCGCCTTGGCAAGATAAGAATAAGAGAGCCCCGCTTTTTGAGCCTCGGTAGTCGGACGGATCAATCGGTCATCGGGACCAAGCTTCCTGATCGGCGCACGTCCCACACGGGTCACATCATCATTCAGATAGGCATTTTTGAATCGCTCTATGTTCTTTTCAATATAAGCAAGATGCTCGTTTTCATCAAGACCGTATTGTTTTACTAGATAAGCACCGGTTTCTTTCAATGTCTCCTTGACCTGCTCGGCGATGGCATCATCGGCCAAAGTTTGATCGATCGTTGGTTTCCCTTGAAGGTAACCAAGGTAAGCAATGACCGCATGCCCTGTATTAACCGTGAACAGCTTACGCTCGATGAATGGTGCGAGGTCGTCTACAATCGTCATCCCTTCAACAGGAGGGATCGCTTCCTTCGTTTCCACCACCCATTCATAGTATGGTTCAACAAGGACATCCAATGAACCCTGACCCTGCATAGGTACAATGCGATCCACTGCTGAATTGAAGAAGAAAACTTTGCCTTCAAGCTTACTTACCGTTTCTTCATCAAGATTTTCTAAAATATGTTTCTTTAAAATATCCGTCGCACCGATCTGATTTTCACACGCGATCACATATAACGGATCATCTGTAGACGCCAAACGCTTAGCAATCCCTTTTGCTATCAGGGGAGCGATCCTCGGAAGGATGTTCGGTCCGATCGCCGTCGTCAGGTATGTGGACCGGCCGATTGAGTCGATCACTTCCCCTTCTTGATGAAGGTTGTTGAGTCCGGACACATTCTCGATCATTTCCGTTTCCATCGTTTCCATTGCCAGCTTCACCTGGTAGCGACCTTCTTCATTCAGCTTGTTGATCACCTGCTCTGCGATGTCCACAAAGGTCACGTGGTAACCTGATTGTGAAAATAATGCTCCGATAAACCCTCTGCCTATGTTTCCTGCTCCGAAATGTACGGTTTGTTTCAACATCATCATTCCTTTATCAAATTAGTTTGTAAGTAGTCCAGAAAAATATCTTCTAATTTCTTCAGGATGATCGCTTCGTTCGTGGACGAATAAATCATCATGCTTATATGATCTTCGATTAAGCTTGTACTGATCAGGCTGAGGACTTCCTGCTCCCGCCTGCTCAACTCTTCAGGGGCTAGCATGAGGAGGAGACTTTTCATCTCCATTTCCACTCCGTCCATTCCCTTGATATTACAAGGTTCATCCAGATGGGCCACCTGGAAGATCAGCTTTTTCACGTTATGGTCCCGGCAATGGAAGAGACCCATATTCGTTTTCGGAATCCCGAGGCCACCTTTTTTCTCCCTTTCCATCAGCTGATGCATGACCACATGCGGCTGATGAAGAAGTTCTTCCCGTTCCGCTTGTTCCACCATTTCATTCAGAATACTGAGATGACTCCCCGCCGACTGCTTCCGGTACACCCGGAAATTGGTGAGTATGGCTTCCATGCTGGAATGGACATCCTTGATTTCCTTGAGGAGCATCCTGACTTCGGTTTTCTCACCCGATCGCGGCGCTGCCTTCAAGTATTTCTTTCTGGTCAGCTTTTCTACATTATTCTGCAGATAGCTTTGGATGAATCCGATGTCCTTTTCGCTCAATAACGGGCTTACCAGTATATACTCTACTTCCGTAAAGGGAAGCCTGACCGTGGAAATGACGATATCGTAGTCATCAAGGTTCGCCGTCTGAAAATCCTTGATTGACAGGATTTCCACCTTATTGATCATCGTCAACTCCCGCTGAATGCGGCTGGCGAGCATCTTGGACGTGCCGATCCCCGTCGGACAGACAACCACGGCTTGGATGTTCACCTTCTCTTCATTCATCAGCATGGCCGATCCGAAATGAAGGACGATGAACGCCACTTCGTCATCGGGGAAAGCAATATCCGTGAATTCCGTTTCAAGGCTCTTTTTCACCGCTAAAAATAATACGGGATACTTCTTCTTGATTTCATCCGTCAATGGATTGAAAAGGTCCAGCTCCTGCTGCAGACGGAAGATGGACGGTCCCATGTGGGCAAGCAGGCCCTGGAAAAGGGAAAAGTCATCAGACAGATCCACATGGAGATCCTCCGATACATCCTTGATGACATTTTTGATGAGATGCCCGAGGAGAATGCTGTCATAGTAAACGACATCGGGATCCTGAACTTTGGACCCTTTTAAAATGACCGTTAAAAATTGAACGTCCCGATTGGTCATCGGAATTGAAAATGTATCTTTCAGTTCCCTGCATATCGTGTCCATCAGCTGGTATTCAGTAGAATCATGATCCTCAGGTGGCTCATATTGCTGAAATTCAAAGCCCTTTTCGGTTCGCTGGATCGTCAGGCAAGTATACACAACGAGACCGATATAATCACTGTCCGTCAAGGTGATCTGACCCTCGGCCAAATGGTGATTCACCACCCGGTCGACAGCGAATAAATAGTCCGGCTTGAAATAACCCAGAACCGGCTCATCGAGGTGAGTCCCCTTTTGCATCCCGTACAGGCTCTCGATGATGTCTTCATAAAAGTAGACGAGGAAGAAGCTTGTCAGGGCATGACGTTTGTCGGCTTCATCTGCGGTAAGCTCCACCCCGACCCCTCGTTTCCTTGTCAAGGTGATGCCGTATTTATGCAGCCAATCGGCGAGCTCATCGAGATACGAAGTGAGGGTCGTGATGCTGATCCCCAATTGCTGTGCAAGTACCTGTTTTTTAAAGGAAGGTCCTTCTTGGAGAAGGATAATCAATAAATTCAGCTTTCGCTCTTCTGGTGTTTCATCGGTCGGATTCACTTCCGCAAGATTCTGGATCAAGCGATAGATGTGTTCATTCTTACCGTCGATGAACAGGCCTTCATTGGCCGTTCGCTTCAGTTCTAAATGATACTGTTTTAAAATATTTTCGATGGATTTCAGATTACGCTGAACGGTTCTTCCGCTCACATTCAGGAACGCAGAAAGAGAGTACACGGTATGTTTCCCCGATGTTTTTACGATCAATTCGATGATGGATTTTTCCCTTGATGTAATAAACATGCTTTCCCCTCTTTCCCTGAATTAGCTTTTATCGATACAAATGAGAACAGAAAGGCAGGGATCCCGCCTTTCTGAATGATTGATCTAGTTGCTGTTAATGATGTCTTTCAGTTCTTTGGCTGACTTGGCCTGTACCATCTGGTCGACATTTTCCTGCTCGGAGCAGACAACGGCGATGCCTGATAGGATTTCCAAATGTGTGCCATCCTTACCTGCGATACCGAAGATCATCTTTGCCTTCTCACCGTTGAAGTCCACGCCGTTCGGAACTTGAACGACTGTGAAGCCGGATTTGATGACGGCTTTCTTCGCATCTTCCGTACCGTGTGGAATGGCTACATTATTACCCATATACGTAGATGTGATTCCTTCTCTGTCAATCATAGCATCTACATAGCTTTCTTCCACGTATCCTGCTTTGACAAGAGCTTCTCCTGCAAACCGGATCGCCTCTTCTTTTGTGGCAAACTCCTGGTTCATGAAGATGTTTTCTTCAAGGAGAAGATCATCATCATGATCTGCATTCGGTTCAGCGTTTACCGCTTCTTCCTCTGCACCCTCCACAACCTCTGCCTGCTCACCCGTGATCCCGTCCTGAAGACTCGCAATCAGCTTGTCGTATTCCGGACTGGATAGGAAATTATCCACGGAAATGTGGTATACGTTCGGAAGTTTATTTTTCGCCCGCGGCGTCAGTTCTTCCTGTGTGATGACGACTTGAGCGTCTGACGGAAGGTTACTGATGGACGTGTTCGTCACACTGACGTCGAGACTTGCCGCTTTCACTTTCTTACGGAGAAGTGAAGCCCCCATGGCACTTGAGCCCATGCCTGCATCACAGGCAAAGACGATTTTGTTCACTTCTTCAGGCATTGTTCCTTGGCTCACTTGGCCTGCTACAGAACTCTTCTTGCCTTTCATTTCCTGCATTTTCTTCGTTGCACCTTCGATGTCTTCATCTGTGGTCTTGCTTGATTTCAAGACGATGGCAGACACGATGAAGGAAACGGCTGCTGCCACAAGGACAGCTGCAAAGTTTGCCAGATACGCCATTCCTTCTGGTGGAGTAACCGCGGTAATCGCAAGGATACTACCAGGTGATGCCGGTGATACCAATCCTCCACCTAATAAAACAAGGGTGAACACTCCGCTCATTCCACCAAGGATGACAGAAACGAACAGCATCGGTTTCATTAATACATACGGGAAGTAAATCTCATGGATCCCACCGAAAAAGTGAATGATTCCTGCTCCAGGTGCGGATTGCTTTGCTGTTCCTTTTCCAAAGAACATGAACGCCAGCAGAATTCCAAGACCCGGTCCCGGATTTGCTTCTAGTAGGAACAGGATCGATTTACCACCCTGTTGAACTTGCTCCAACCCGATCGGTGATAATACACCGTGGTTGATGGCATTATTTAAGAATAGAATTTTTGCAGGTTCGATCAGGATACTTGTCAATGGAAGCAGTCCTGCGGCTACCAGCCAGTCAACGCCTGCAACCAGTAGATTCGTGAAAGCATCCACCGCAGGTCCTACACCGAGGAATGCCAGAATTGCAAGAATTCCACCAAGAATACCTGCGGAGAAGTTATTGACGAGCATTTCAAATCCTGCTCTGATTTTCCCTTCGATCATCTGGTCAAACTTCTTGATGACGTAAGCACCCAATGGCCCCATGACCATGGCACCCAGGAACATCGGTGTTTCCGGTGCACCGACAATGACACCCATTGTCGCGATTGCACCCACGACTCCACCGCGCTGGTCGTGTACGAGTTTACCTCCTGTATACCCGATCAATAACGGTAACAGGTAGGTAACCATCGGCCCTACCAGTTTGGCAAGGCTTTCATTTGGAAAGAACCCAGTTGGTATGAACAACGCTGTAATTAAACCCCAAGCGATAAATGCGCCTATATTAGGCAGAACCATAGAACTGAGGAAGTTACCAAACTTTTGTACCGCGACTTTCATATTTGATTGAGCCACTTCTCTCATCCTTTCATGATTGAATAATAATTTCTCTTATATTCATCATAGACTCCAGATGTAGACGGTTTCAACAACGATGAAAACTAACTTTGTCACCCTTGTCACGACAAACCTATTGTTTCTCTGTTGGGGGAAGTTATTCTCACTTAAGAGGGACGGACCTCCTGCTTTTAGAGCAGGAGGTCCGTCCCTCTTTTATCTTCCTAATCCAACTTCACCTTCACCCGGTCATTCACATATTTCGTTGTGCTGTATCCCTCGATTTCAAGCTTCGTTGGAGTTACATCTTCCCTCGAAGAGTCGTTATAAAACTCGATCGTTTGGACAGTTTCGAAGTAGCGGGGCTGATCTATTTGATCATACTCATATAAATCAACTTTATGTATCTTGCCGGTTTTGTCCATCAATACGCCATCTGTATCACTTACTCCCATCGAGATATTTTCATTCCTCAAATGGTCGCTAGAAAATCCATAGATCACTCTTTCATATGCACGATCCTTCGATACACCATGCGTCAAAATAACCTTCGCCGGATTTCCTACCTTGATTTCATCAATGGAAATGGTGTTTCCGAGATACTCAAAGGTCTGGGGCATATCCTTGGCGGCATCGAGTTCGATCGTTTTCCGGTCGTCTACGGATAAGTGGATGGAATCAAATAATATGTCCACCTCTTTTGGATCTTCAAAAAATAAGGTGTCAAAGCTCCATGTAAAGGCACTCCATCCTTCCTGGTCAAATGATTCTACATACATATTGCCCCCAAAGAGGTCTGCCTTCACCTTCTTCTTATCCGTTTCAAGTGCATCAAAGGTAATGACTTCTATCCGTTTGTCGCCACCCTGATTCTGAAAGCTGTACTGGAGGAGTGTCGTGGTCGGAGCAATCGTCAGCTTATCCAGGCGGATCCGCATCCCGTCAATGTCGATTTCCTTATCCAGCTTTTGCACCCGGGATGGCTGCTTTGTAAACGGAATATCAAAGCTCCAATCACCTTCGGCAAATGACATTCCCCTACCGAAAGCCTCTTCGTTTTGAGGGTCCTGAGCTAGTTGCATGAGCCTTGCTACATTCAATTTAATGGTTCCGCTGTCCACCGAAACCGGCAGGAGACTCATGGTACCTTTATACACATTTCTCTCTTCATTTTGTATTTCGTCCTGATCGACGGGAGGAGAATAGTACATGTGTTGCTGATCGCGCCTCATGACGTCATATTCATTCTCGATATGGACGCCTTCATGAGCATTCATCATATAGCGATTGTTTTTCTCGGTATCCTCTATTTCATAAAAGACAAGAGTCTGTGCATCATCGGCGACAACACTCTTGATGGTGATTTTCACCCCATTGCTTTCCGATTCGAGATTCAGCCGTTCCCCCAGGTCATGCTGGAGGATGACACGCAATTGTTCATCCTCTTCCGTCCATGCATAGTAGAGACTGGAGAATCCACCTGTCACGAATCCGATCGATATGACCATCGCGAAAACACCTGCGAAGGCAAGCCCGATCGATTTCCGTTTCTTTTTCTTCCTCTGCCTGCGCGCTTCTCTTTCCTCCACCTTATTCTTGACCCTCTCTATGATTCCAGCAGGGATCACCAAGGCTTCTCTCATTCCTGCCAGGGTCAGCACCACTTCCTGAAAAGAGGCCAAATCTTCCTGACAACCATGACAATGGTAAATATGCATCTCAAACTCTACCTTTTCAGGCCGATCCATCGTTCTTCCCAGATAATCAAGATAATGCTTATAATATTCTGGACAGCCCTCGAAAGAACCGTACCCCAGCTCTTCCCTAAGCTTCCTTATGCCTGAAAACACAAAGGTTTTCACCTTCTCAACTGATATCTCAAGAATACGTCCAACTTCCTCAAAAGAGCATTCGTTGAAATACGTTAAAGCAATCGCCTCTTTCTCCTGATCCTCTAATTGATGTAAGGCATGAAAAAGTGTTTGATCAGATTTCTGACCCTCTGAATCCCAAAAACTCTTATTATCAGAAAGATTCCGGCCATTATGTATAAAATGAGACACAGCCCACGATTCAAATGAAGTTTCTTTTTTCAAACGGTGTAATTCATTATGTACCACGATGATCGAACGATAAAATATCTCTTCCAGATCCTCTTGCTTACTTACATAAATCCGTCCCAGGGCATAGAACGATTGTTTACGCTGCACAAACCAATCCATGACCGATTCCAGGTCCTTCTCCCTCATCCCGCTGACCAAAAAGGGAGCTGTTTGCGGTGCGACCATATATGTTTTCCCCTCCTCTAAAACGAAATATTCCAAAAATACATCATGTGATCTTATTTTACCATATTAAGGGTGTATTTGGGATTCTATGTGAGGGCATAAATAAAGGTCTGAATCCATTCCGATACAGGTATAGAGATCCAGACCTTTAAACTTGATTCGATTATATCCGATCGATTTCACCAAGCAGTTAATGAATATCCAACTCGACCATCTCTTTCGCTGAGGCACCAAGAGGTTATACAGTTTAGGAAGTGCATTCCGATGATAGACTTTCCCTTTGAAGTCAGTATGTTTCCCTGCTATTCTCTATACTTCGCTACTCCCAGGGCATAATGTTCCCAAAGAATCCCTTCTACCATTTCGCCCTGATTTTCTTCGCATGCGATAATCAAGATCACTTCAGAGGATTTCCCTTTTTTCGATCTCTTCCTCGGTTTCAACACCACTTCTGTCAATATCCGAATCATGAATCCTATCATAAAACCCGCCGCGGCACCAATCAGCCCCCAGAAAATGGGACCCCATGCCAGATCAAAACCGATACTCGCACCAATGACAGAAAAGGCTGTCGCGAGGGCCACACCGATATCAATGAGAGATGTTCCATCCGACCGATGAATGGAATCAAATACTTGTCGCTTTTCCCTTCGCTTATCCAAAGGCATTGCAAATATATCTTCTTTCTTTATCCCTTGCTCCTCAAGCAGGGTAATGGCCATTTCTAAATAGGCATTATGTTCAAACGTTGAGAATATCTTCATTCGATCACTTCGCTTTTTTTACTTTTCATAGGTTGAAAAGTGGGTGATTGATAATTTCTCTTAAGAAACGCCCTTTGTTCGTTTACAAACAGCTTATTATTTTCCACCGTATTCATATAGGAATCAAAAATGGAAAAACCATATATTGAAGGGAAAAATAAGAGCCATTCAGGATTGATGACACTGGTTGCCTCCTGTATTTCTCCTAAGAATAAAAGGGAAATGGCCTCAAGACCGTGTGAATAGTAGAAAAAGACAACCGTCCATATAATCACGAAAAATGCCGTTACAATCCTATGGACATATAATTGTCCGAGACCAGGGATAAATAAGGACCACAATACGGACATAACCGGATTCCGTTTATCCAAATAATTGATTTCAAGTGCTCCTATGCTGAATGAATTAAAAGGGTGGGCTTCCCGGTCTGCTAATATGTAAACCTTATTCAAGTCAACCGTGGTCCTATAACTGTCCCAAATCCCAAAAATATAAACAGGGATATAAATCAAAAGCCATCTCGTATCTAAAATCTCCTTCGCCATCTCGATCTCGCCTTGAAACGAATAAATCATGGCCAGATTGATATTCGCTTGCAGATTCACTACGACTTCCCATATAAATAGGACAAAACCACGTAAATACTTCGATAATAGTAAATGGCCAAATCCGGGAAAAGCTGCACTCCACCATGCGATGATATACGGATTCCGCAAGTGGATCTGGGTGGTACCAAGGATACTGACATGCGCCGTGTAGCGCCTTGCCGTGTTGTCGCTTGTATGATTGTCCATGAGGAGGTCACCTTTACAAAAAATGATATGTATTGTTAGTGTGCCTAACTGGAATATGTTTATTCTTTACCGATTTCTCTGCACTCAAGGATACCGCCTCATGAATGACATTCCCTGAAACGAAACTTTGCATCCAGCTATTAAAGCAATAAAGGTCTGAATCCCAATGGATCCAGACCTTTCGCCTATTTATAAACGGTCGATATCACCGAGCTGCTCATGCATGTCCAGCTCAATCATCTTTTTTGCCTTAGAGAAGGTAAACACTTCATTAGAGACCCAATGATTATATAACTTAGAGAGTGCGTTCCTGTGGTATACCGTGCCTTTGACCTCTGTGAAGAAATAGATGATCAATAGGTTGACCACGTCTCCCGGAAGGGCTTTTTTACGCTCGATTCCCTTTAACGACAAAATATCCAATCCTCTTAATTGGTCTCCGATCACCGATTCTGCCATATGAAATGGATCTGACGTCCGGCATAATGTCACTAGTTCTGGATTAATCTCTTCAAATTTCAAGTGAATTCCCCTTTTACATAGAAAGTGAACGAAAAACGTTACACTTCAACCTTCATTAGATTGTAAGATCAACTACTATGTATTATAACAAAAAGACGGGACATTCATGACTCTCAGTATGTTTAATTTTTACTTAACCAAAATTCCATGATCTTCTCATTAGTAGAAGGAAAGACCAGACAGTTCACTTGTCCCTCCATCAGGTAGCATTCCGTGATCCACTCAGGGAGCGAACCATGCTCTTTTTTCCAAAGAGACGTTCGTTCCAATGCATCCTCCACACTCATTTTCACCCATGTATCATTGATTATATGATCATCATCTGTCCCTTCTTCCACCAATGGATGAACGAAGCGATTAATGTAGGGAACCCCGCCGCCGAGATGGCTCTTATTTCTTACCCATATCACGCTTTCTCTGGGGAGGAAGCCTATATGACGATCTTCAGAAACCACCTGTGTGAACTCCTCCAAATAACAGTAACATCCGGACCAATGCCGATCAGTCTTTCGCGGCAAGATCACTTCGGAGGTGTAAATCGATTGTCCTGTATGAAAAAGATTGTCGATCTCCCGATTAATAAAAACCGGCTCTCTCTCTTTATGGATAGAGTCGGACTGAGGTGGACCACAGGTAAATCCATTTTGGTCGAATCGGATCATTTTGACGAATTGCATGTTTGCCCCTCCTTCTATCGTGAATTTCCCAAGGGCATATCATACCAAATTCACTCTATAATGGGGGTAATTCCCTATATAGATGGGTGCTAAACAATTAGTTTCCATAGAAATAAAAAGAAGCGATTACAGAGTAACCGCTCGTTGAATGACTTCTTTCTAGCGTTGCTCATTCAATGCTCGTTCTAGAGTAGAAGTGACAGAAATATTCTGAAATGAAATTCCCAGCTGAACCGCTGTTTGGGCAATTTCCGGACGAATGCCAGAAATCGTGCTCTTCACACCAATCAAGTTCAGGCTCTCGATGATCTGGAATAATTGATGGGCGACCATCGTATCCACCATGATGACACCGGATAAATCAATGAATAAGTGCTCAACATTTTTATCCACGCATTCGGCCAGTGTATTTTCGAGGATATATCTCGCCCTTCCTGTATCGATGTCCCCGACAAGAGGAAGCACCCCAGTCTTCTTATCAATCAAAATGACCGGTGAACTCAACTCCCTGATCATTTCCTGCTGTGCCTTCAGGCGTCTTTGGGCATATTCGTAATTTTCTTCGGCAAACTTGGAAATGACAAGACTAAAGGTTTTAATAATCAATTCTCTGAATGACTCGATTCTCTCCGGTGGAAACTCACTGCCATGCTGGCGGTTAAATTCCTGCAAAATCTCCAAGTACTGATCCTGTGTTCTGAAGAACTCCCTCAGTATATAGTGAGTAGGGGTTTGCAAGTGTTCTTCATCCTTTGCAATTTCCTCGATCCACTGGGCGAAATTACATAATGCATCCTGTCCTATATCCTTAAAAAGGACACAAAAGCGTTCGTGAAATTCGTGATTTTGCCGCTTCAACGTTTGAATCACCTTAGGGTCCGTTGAAGAATACACGCCTGACGGATCACTTTTATCCAGCGACTCATACCACTTCTCTGTGAGTTGCCAAGTACGTTCACTCATAAATTCATAAAACTTTTCAGATACCTGCATATTCGACCTTCTTTCTATAAGACAAGATAATGTGATCAGTTCATAACCCATGAAGACTGGCAAAAGGATAGAAACTCTGCCACTGCTATCTCATTGGTTTATACCCGAAATAACTTATTCATATGCTTATAAAAGTAATGTACTATGTCCATGCACAAATGGAAAGAAAAAGTTGAACAAATGGTGTACAGAGTTGTTCCATTTTCTGTATTTCATTGTAGAAGACATAAAAAAATAGGGATGGTTCTCGTATCATCAGAACCTCCCTTTCTTTTTGTAAGATGTTAATTCACCGCACCGCTAACCTATGAACTCTGGGATCCTTTTCGGACTACATGTTGAAAAAACCAATTCAGCAAAAAGAATGCCACCAAATAAACGGGGATGGAATACCAGATTTTCCACTCTAAATGTTTCATGTAACCGTTTAAACTAAATAATACTTCTATCAAGAACGAGAAAATAGTCCATATTATTACATAAAGCACATGTTTATCTTGTTTCATAAAATTCAAGAATAAAAGCGCTATGAATGAAGGAGCAAATGCTACGAGTGCAAAATCGGAAAATTCCACACTTTTGGTTGGTCCAAAATCTACATAATCCAACAATAACCCTACTAAAACATGAGCAACCGCAGCAAAATATCCGACGAACGGAAACATGATGAGATTTTCCCTGACAGTCAACCTTTTTGGCATGAACATCAGAGCAACTACTAAAAAGAGAATGAGTCCCCATACTAACATCAAGCTAAACCAACCCCTTTATCGGTTAAAAAGAATACTTCTTCTTATTTTGCTGAAACACAAGAAAATTATGTGCTTAGTCGGGGTTCTTTAAATTCCCGGAATTTTGAATATCGACATCAACTACAAAGTCTGTAGACAAGTTTTTATAATACTTCGATCTCCATTCCTTCAAGTTCATCCTCGGTATTTCTTTTCTGAAAAATTGGCCCAGTCCTAAAATATCCGCTTCGCTAACCTGAAGCTTTGAGAACATCCTATTCAACCGACCTGTAAGAAGCTTTTCCAATCCCTTTTCAATCATTTTTGGTGTTGGATCCCCTTTTGTTTCCAGTATCATAACATCTAACTTAATTTTGGAATGTAAGAAGGGTTTACCGTCCTGCACATCACTTGTATGCTTCATAGTATTCCCTAAGATCAGGACACTCCCTTCATTCAACACCTCTATTTTCCCTTGAGTACTTTCACCGTTAAATGCATTATATAGAAGGGTTTCATTAGCATTGATTTCTTCAACCATTCTTCCGTTCTTTATCACCGCTGAACCCACATGTTCCACTAACGTAGTATCCCCGAGCCGGAGCATTGGAATGGCCACGTCCCGGGTATAAGAGTGGATACTTCTATATACCTGCCAAACCCTGGTTAATGCGATCTGCGGGTCCCAACCTGCATTTTTTTCAAAAAAATCCAAGAGAGTCGTCCCGCCTGGAGAGGTGTTTTTCTCCATACTTTCGAAAAATTGATCAATATCGTCGTTACAAATGGCAACCAATGCTTTTGAAGATACATCCCTCGACCTCATAATACCTGATATAAGGTCTTTCACACCTTCTTCTGCAAGATGTCGATCGATGACAATTACCTTTACATGAAGCAAATCGACACTGCTTTCCATGTCAGCACTGATATCATCTACTATTTCATTGATCGTTTCACCAACCCCAATAACCACCTTCGTTTGTATGATATCCAGCTGAGGGTGAGGAATCTGCAGAAAGACTTTATACTGATCACTATCCTTAGCGATGCCTAAGACAACCGGCATCACCCGATGATTAATATCCCTGGTATCCCAACAACCACTCATCATGAAAACTAATAAAAAGAGAAAAAGCCAGATACCCGTTTTTTTACACCTCAACTTTCATCCTCCTTCCTTGCTTTGACACCAAGAATCCAAATTGAAATGGGGACTCCGAAGATGACATAGAATCTAAGGGAAGTATTCCACTTAAAGAGCTGTTCAACGTCACTCCAATTCGGAATCCACAAACAAATGATGTAGATGATGAGTGATACAGCTATTACTAAATAGGATGGTTTGATGGTTGGCAGCAAACATTTATTTATGATCCTTACACTCATCCATAATACGAGTGAGATAAACAACAATATAAAAATGACTATACTTAGTAAGAAAAACATGGTCAGTCTATCGAACATAAGCCATGTCAAATTGATGGCATCGACTGTCATGACGAAAGGGAACAAAAATGTAGATGCTGTTGCCTGACCAAATGTAAGGACGGGAATATATACGGATATGATAAAAATGGGAATGAGTGCAACGGCTGCAAGCAAAACTTTTTTCCTCTTATATGGAATGATAGGTCTTACAAACCCGATAAACAGGAATACACCACCAATGGCAAAGAAGCTTCTGAGATAAGAGGAGTCAGTCAAAAAAGAAAAGTCATCATTCCATAAAGGGTATACATAATGCCAATCAACATTCTGAAACGCAACCACCAATATAAAGCAAATCAAAGGGAATAAAAATAAGAAGAGAAGAATACCTGTACGAAAGATGGCTTCCACTCCCTTAGTTGCTAAATAACATGATAATATCAGCAATAATGCCATGATCGCCCATAGGGGAGTGTTTGATAGAAATACAATGGTAACAACTTCTGAATACGCCCGGACTGTTATGATGTTAGCCATAAAAAAATAGAGGAGAGTGGGAAACAGAAAAAGGAATGTCACCAACTTGCCTGCACGTAAATAAATGGTGATGATATCTTGGTGCGGGAATCGATCAAGTCCCGTCAAGAGCAAGAATAAAATGATGAAATGTACGATGATCCCGATAACGATCGGAATCCAATGTCCTTGAGATGAACTGTCAATGATATTGCCAGGATACAGAAATAGAATAAGCCCTATGTGGGTTAAAATGTACATGATGACAACATACAAGCTTTTATCCACTTTTACTAACTCCTTTAATCTTGAGGTAAGGTACCCCGAAAGTGCTTATACCAGCTAAGTATGCACAGACCGCGAATAATCCTGCCAATATGCCGAATACACCAAAAATCGAAGAAAGAATCAAGATAAGATATTTAAAGATTCGGATGGAGATGGAATTTTGGAATCCAATTATAGTAGAGTTGGCAATCGTAGTGGCCGCTAAAATGATGATCAGTAAATTGCTTACTAATCTCGCTTCTACTACGGCCTGACCGAGAATGATCCCCCCTACCATCGTAATGGTAGGACCGATGCTTTTCGGTAGCCTAATACTCGCCTCCAATATCAATTCAAGAATAAGAAGCATGAAAATGGTCTCAACCAATGCAGGGTAAGGGACACCTTCACGGGTCTGAGCAACGGATAACGCTAATTCAATACGGAGCATCTCAGGATTGACAGCGACTAACGCTACATACAGCCCTGGTAAGACAAGAGCAAGCAATGTACCGATAATCCTGAGCAGCCTCATGGACACCATAATCGGGAAAGAGAAATTCCGATCATTCTCAAGGAAGAACATATCCCAAAAATCACTTGGAAGGATAAGAGCAAAAGGCGTTCTATCAAGAAATAATACAAGTTTTCCTTTTTCCAGGCTCCTGTATACTTCTTGTGGCGCCTCAGTTGTGTTGAAAGGAGAAATCAGGGTGCGGGTCGACAATCCTAACATCTTCGTCACATCTTGTATGGTATGAAGTGGTTGATCTACATTGGATTCAATCTGATGGATGACCCGGCTAATATATTCCCTATCTGCGTTATCTTTCCGATACACTAACGATAGCGTTCTTTTCTGTCCCCTCCCTCCTGAAAAGGACTTTACATACAAGTCTTTTGAAACGACCTGTTTGCGGATAATGCCGATATTTGTATCGATGTCCTCATTGAAAGAACTCAATGGTCCTTGGAGTGTATTTTCATTGGTAGGAGGCTCAATTGAACGATTCAGCGCCTTTGCAACTGGGTCCATGCTGAAGAAAGACCCATTTCCCCTGCCACTGGAGATGATCAACTTCCCTTCCAAAATCGCTTCGATGACTCCCTCTCCATCGTGAAGCAACTCACCCATCGTCCCTGAACAGACTTGGTCTTCGATCGCTTGAATCGTTTTCTGCACATCTATAAGGCTTTTTAGCCCCATTAATAAAAAGGGGAATTCACCAAAATCTTGATGTATTTGAAAAAAATCATCATTGTCCCCTATCGTTGTATTGATTTCCATTAAAAATGAATCCATTATAATAGACTCCTTCTATACATATCTCTTGAATACTGTCCCCAAATCAAAGGTGAATATGTATATGGAGATTAGTATTATGTAAGGAATATCTATACAACCAATAAATTGACGCTATACATACGTTTATGGTTAACAGTAATAGAACAAGATACATAATGGAGAAGAAACAAAAAGAAGAACACTCTTTCAATAGTAATGGTACTGTAAAGCTACGTTTATAAACGGATTCTCCATAAAGAAAGGAAGAATCTTATGCCCTATAAAAAAATCATTTATCTCCTTTTATCTCTTACATTTTTTTTGATTGTTCTAAACTATTTTCTTATCGAAAAAAATAGGGATCCGAATCAACCGGCCGAACATTCATCCCAAGGAGACACGGCTCCCGCAGAAGTAGAGGAACACGCAGATATTCTTTCTACTATGAGCCTTGATGAAAAGATCGGCCAAATGATCATAGCCGGTGTGAATGGAACTCAGGATGGTGAAAATACGAAATCCTTAATCCAGCAGCACAAAGTAGGGGGATTTATCTTCTTCTCCGATAATTTGTCAGGACCCCGGCAAACGGTCCAATTCCTTAATAAAATAAAAGCAGACAACGTCAATAATCCGTTACCACTCTTATTAAGTGTCGACCAGGAAGGCGGTAAGGTCACAAGATTGCCAGGAGGGCTTGCGAACCTTCCTACAAATAAAAAGTTAGGAGCCTTGAACGATCCGGATATTTCTTTTGAAGTGGGGACGATTCTCGGAAAGGAATTAAAAGAGTATGGGTTTAATCTTGATTTCGCTCCCGTTCTCGACGTGAACAGTAACCCTAATAACCCTGTGATCGGCGATCGATCCTTTGGTGATAACCCTGATATCGTCAGCGAATTAGGAATCCAAACAATGAGAGGTATTCAATCCGAGGGAATCCTTTCAACCATTAAGCACTTCCCGGGCCACGGGGATACTTCCGTAGATTCACACCTGGAGCTTCCGGTTGTCAACAAAAGCATTCAAGAACTCGAATCCCAGGAACTGATTCCATTCAGGGAAGCCATCAACAAAGGAGCTGACCTCGTCATGGTTGCTCATATCCTGCTCCCCAAGATTGATGACACCTATCCATCGTCATTATCCAAGAGCATCATCACAGACCTCTTACGCAAAAAGATGAACTACAAAGGTATCGTGATCACTGATGATATGACCATGAAAGCCATTACGAACAACTACGGGATGGAACAAGCGACCGTTCAAGCCGTAAAAGCGGGCAGCGACCTGGTTCTAATCGCACATGATTATAATAAAGCCCTCACGGCAATTGACGCACTTAAAAAAGCAGTCCAAAACGGGGAAATAACCGAGGATCGAATTGACGTCAGCGTCAACCGAATCATTGAATTGAAACAAGCATACAAACTGGAGGATATCCAAACAGGAGAGGTTGACTTAACGAGGCTTAATCAATCGATTGAGTCGATTAAAAAGAAGATCGAGCAATAAACAAAAGGGTTGTCTAAAAAGTCATATTTAGAAAAACGATTAAAAAGAAAAAACCAAGAATGCTGATCCAACAGCATTCTTGGTTTTTTCTTTTTCAAGATGTTAGTGTTGGAGCCCACTTTGGACAGAACAGACACGTCAGCTTTGCCAAAAAATCAAGGTGCCTGTCCCCAAGTCCCCCATTAAGACCCGATATTGCGATACTCTTCAGCAATCCTGATACTCTTTTGCTGAGTGAAAACACTGACCGCGATGACGATGGCGATGTTGCCGATCAATCCAAGAATACCTGCATGAATGTCGAAAGGGGTAGACACTGCGACTAATTGATAGTAATAGTTGACGAATGTACCGAGGACGAGTCCTGTGATCACAGCCGGTCCGGTCACTCTTTTCGAATAAAGCGCTCCGTATACACCGGGTGCGAATTGAACGATGGAACCATAGGCTCCGAGCAATAGTGCGATGAGTCCCTGACCCCCGAATACGGTGATAAAGTAAGCAAGCCCCCCGACCACAAACACACCGATTCTCATCAGAAGCAATGTGGTTTTATCAGAAAGGTCCGGTTTCACATTCTTAATGACCCCGTCCGTAAATTCCAGTGAGGCACTGTGGGTAATGGCGTCTGCCGTAGACATAGCTGCCGCTAACGCTCCTGCACCTACAAGTCCGTAAACCCAACCGGGAAGGCTAAGGACGGTGGTGATGAGATAAGGAAGAATTTCATCCGGTGCTCCAATGTCAGCTGGGTTGACTACATTCACTGCGGAAAAGCCAACAAATAATAGCGGGATAAGGAACAGGGCAAAGATCGGATACACCAATACGGTTTTCTTTATGGTACGTGCATTCGATGCATATACTTTGAAAATAGGTGAGGCCACATTAAGAACCCTATGAGAGATACGAGAATCGTGGTCGTATACGCTGTCCCTGACATGGCAGACCCTTCATTTCCGATTTCAAAAAAGGCAGGGTTGTCCTGAACGAGGTTAGTAAACATCCCACCTACGCTGTCGTGGAGGTTATTCACAATCGCAAGGCCGACTACCCACGAGATGATGATCATTAAGATCCCCTGGAACACGTCAGACCATGCGGCTGCCCGCAATCCACCAGTTGCAACATAGACGACTACGATTCCATACGCAAGCAGGGCTCCGAGCCAAAGAGGAATTCGTCCTTCTGTCATGATATTGAAGATGTAGGCCATCCCTTTCATCTGCGTGGCAAGGTATTGAATGGAAGCGAGTAACGCAATGACCCCGATTAAGATGGGCAGCGTCTTACCTCCAAATTCACAATGTTCGTTCCTTCACCTGCATATCGTAAAATTTCTTCATTCGTGCCGACTGCGAGTATTTTATTATCTTGAATGGCAACGGCCTCTTTCACGGAAAATCCAGAATTCACAGTAACCACTTCTCCGTTTATGAAGAGCATTGTCGCTCTCAAACGATCACCTCCCAAATGGGACGGAGGGACAGGTCCCTCGTCCCCAGGCTTCTCTTACTTTTCATGACCAGCAGCTGAGCCGTCTTTTGGGACAAGGTACCTGTCCCCATGTCCCTGACAAATCCGCAATGCCGTAGCGTAAAGGAGCTCCACCCCTTTTTCAATATCATCCATCTCCGCAAACTCCAGGGGATTGTGGCTGATGCCTTTTTCACAGCGGACGAAGATCATCCCGTAATCGCTGATATAGGACATGAATAGGGCATCATGGAAAGGACCGCTCATTAAGGTCGGTGAATCCAGTCCAAGCTTTTCATCTTCCTCTCTCATAATTTTCTTGATCCAGTCTGTACAATATCTCGGCTCGCTCCGGGTATCTTCTTTGATCTCGTATTTAAGATTGTAACCGATTGCCGTCTCTTCGATGATTTGATAGAGTTTTTCTTCTAGTTTCGTGCGCGCTTCAACGTCGATATCACGAAGGTCTACGGTGAACTCCACCTTTTCGGCAATTATATTTCTTGAGTTCGGGAACACCTGCATACTGCCTACCGTGCCTACTGTTGTTTCGGTCCCTTCTCTTTTAACCAGATCATCGAATTTCTGGGTGATCTCCGAAGCCCCGACAAGTGCATCCTGCCTCATCGTCATCGGCACCGATCCCGCATGACCAGCGAACCCTTCGAGTGTAACGGTGAGCCAGATCGGACCAGAGATGCCTGATACAATTCCGACTGGTTTTCCCTTCTTCTCAAGGACCGGGCCCTGTTCAATATGTAGCTCAAGAAACGCTGCGATATCACCTTTTTGGTATACAGGACTTGCGGTTACATCCGGCTCGACCCCGAATTCCTTCAACGCCTCTCTTCTCGTCACACCCTTCTTGTCTTTACGGTCCAGTTCTCCTTCTTCCAGCATCCCGGCTATAGCCCGGACTCCAAAAACTCCTTTGTTAAACCGGCAGCCCTCTTCATCGGAAAAACAAATCACTTCAATGGTCCGGTCCGGGACGATTCCATTGTCCTTCATTGTGTGAACCACTTCGACCGCTCCCAGTGCACCTGCTGTCCCGTCGAACCTCCCCCCATATGGTTGAGAATCAATATGTGAGCCCAGCATAAGAATCGGCTTATCCTTGTCGGAACCTTCCATCCTTCCAATCAAATTCCCAAAGCCGTCAATCTTTGTCGTTAAACCCGCCTCTTCCATCCAACCTTTCACCACTTCCACCGCCTGGCGATCCTCCTTGGAATGTGCCAGGCGACAAACGCCTGTCTCCCCGATTTTTCCGATTGCAGCTAATTCCTCTAGATGACGCTTAAATCTTTCTCGATTGATTGACATAGAATCATCCTTTGCTAACATATTTTATTGACTTATACTAAGTTTATTTTGAAAAAGCTTGTTTATCATTAGACACTTTGTCTATAAAAGATCTTGTGATCCGTACAAAATGACAAATAGAATGAAATTTCAGAAAAATAAATAGAGGCCTCTATTCACTGAATACCGACACTCTCCCCCTTTCGACTTCCATCTCCTTATTCAGACTATTTTCTAGTACTTTTCCACTTAATCCTGCCTGACTTTTGAAAATGAAGCGATTGACTCAGTGGCTTTCACAAAAACAGCGACCCTTTTGAAAACAAGTTCCCTGTCCAGCTGTCAATTACTTGCCATGAAGAAGATAATCCAGCCAAAATACGCATTAATCCAGCCGTTTTTCACGAAAATCCAGCCATAATCCTGATAAATCCTGCCGTTTCTGTTGATAATCCGGCCGCTTTTGAAAAATATCCGGCCAATTTATATAAATTGCAAAACACATCATTAACCGCACAAAAAAAAAATAGAGAGGTCACTCGCTATGCGAATGATCTCTCTACTTCAATATGCATCTCATAGTCAAACATGCTTCAACCAACCGACTTTCAGCTTTCAAACAGATCACTGATTCACTACTCTCTTAGTTCGTTGCTGTGAATAAATCAGCATTCCAAAGAATACGAGCACCGATGCCAGGATCAGTCCGAGCGAGACAGAGGAAATGGATAACATTTTGAAAATCACGCTGACCGCGACCACCATATACAAAACAGCCAGCATCTTTTTAACAGACACACCTGAAAATCGTTTCAGCTGAATCGAGCCGATCGGGGTTCCAATCAACGCACCGATGATCAGCATGATCCCATGACGAAAATCGAGTGCTTCCCCCGTATACAGGTACGATCCGATTCCCGATAACACGATGATGGATGCTGCCGATATGCTGGTTCCGATCGCTTTGGTAAGATCAAGCTTCAGCCATTTCGAGAGGAGCGGGGTCATGACAAATCCACCGCTGACTCCCATAAGAGACGAGATGACACCGGTGAAAAGGCCGATCAAGGGAACCGCAGATACTCCTTTTGCTTTCCTTTCCTTTGGTCGTTTGCTTAAAAACTGGTAAGAAAACCAGCTGAGAATTCCTATATAGACAATGGAGATAGCCGTAGAAGCTCCATTGATTGAATCGAGCCATTTCACGAATGGCACGGTGATGACTGACCCTATCACTCCGAACACCCCGAGGAGAACCGCTAATTTCCCATTTACATTTTTTAACCGAATGTGTGACATCGTCCCTGTCACAGTCGATCCCAATGTCAGCATCAAAGAAAGAATGATCGCCTGGCTCGGTTCATAGCCAAGGACAAGTAAGGTTGGTGTCAGAACAATCCCGCCTCCAATACCAAAGAAACCGGAAATGATGCCGATGACTGCACCACCTATCATAAATAAAAACAATTCCATTTTGTTGGTCACTTCCTTCGTCTATCATTATACCTTCCCATTAGCTATAATAGAAATAAATAATTATAATGTAGACGATTACGTTTTGTAATGGAGGGTCCCTATGCAACTGGATTGGATTCGCACCTTTGTCACTCTCGCCCAGCTTCGGCATTTTACGAAAACAAGTGAATTCCTGAACCTGTCCCAACCGACAGTCAGCGTCCACATCAAGAAATTGGAACAATCCTTAGGAGCTGAACTCATCCACCGTTCCTCTACCAATCAGGTTTTTCAATTAACACCTGCAGGGATTCAAGTGTTTGAACAAGGAAAGAAGATACTGGAGCAGTGGAGAAAGATGGAACAAGTCACACAAAAGACTGAGGAAATCCTATTAAGGATCGGGGCCACTCACACCGTCAGTGACGTACTTCTTCCCGACTTTGTCAAAAAAATCAAGATGCTGTATCCTCACATCCGCCTTCAGTTGAAGATCCACAACCACGAAACGATTGTGGAGGCACTGAATCATAAAGAACTCGACCTTGCCCTTGTGGAAGGAACACGGGGACTGGAGCCTTTTCAACTGGAAGTGATCAGCCATGACGAGCTGCGTTTCTTTGCTAGCAACCGAATGAATCTTCACTCTTCTCCCCTCATCCTCCGGGAAATCGGATCAGGAACGAGAGAATATGCCGACGATTTTCTTAGGTCCGAACGACTTGTGCCGACTGAAATACTTGAAGCAAGCAGTCATTACTTAATCAAGCAGCTCGCTGTAAGGGGCCTCGGCATCGCATTCCTTTCAAGCTACATGGTAAAAGAAGAAGTCCTTAAGGGAATTCTCGTCCCGATTGATCCCTACGTCATCCACCGGCCGTTTTATTCGGTGTATCCTGAAGATGGAGAGGCGGGATCAATTGTGAGGGAGTTAGTAGAGTTAATCGGGAGTCCTTCATAAACAGATAGGGACGGACCTCGAGCTTCCCACTGGAAGCTCGAGGTCCGTCCCTATTCATGTAAGTTTTATATAGTGATAGATTCCACTTTCTTTTCTTCGGATTGATCGACAACCGCAGCTCCGACGATATCACCGGTCACGTTGGAAGCCGTTCCGCCCATACCAATGATGGCATCGACACCAGCAATGAGGGCGACAATCTCCAGTGGCAAGCCGAACATCGTTAAGACGGCTGATAAAGTAACGAGCCCGGCAGCCGGGACTCCTGAGGTTCCAATGGAAAGAAGGGTACCTACCAGAACAATCATCAGTAGATCCGTGACCGAAAGCTGTAAGTTTGTCACGTTTGCCGCAAATACGATGGATACACCCATCCTTAATGCTCCACCGTCTGAATTGAAGATGGCGCCTAAGGGAAGGGCGAAATTCGCCGTTTTTTCAGAGACCCCTGCTTTCTTGGCCGATTGAATGGCAACCGGCAAGGACGCAATGCTGCTGGAGGTAAAAAAGGCCGTGCTATAAGCTTCTTTCGTTTGTTTAAAGAAGTGAAGCACCGGTTGACCCGACCACTTTAAGAAACCAGCATAAACCACTAGCCAAAGCAGGATGATCCCTGCATAAAAGACACCTACGAATTTGGCAAGAGATTGCATCGTCTCCCATCCCTGCTGACCAAAAGTGGCGGCGCTTATGGCAAACACACCGATCGGCGCGTATGCAAGGACTCCTTTTAAAAGGATGTAGAACATTTCATTGAACGCAGCAAACACCTTATCAAGAAGGTTCCCGTATTCCTTCATTTTACTATCTGAAGAAAACTTCATCCACGAAATCGCAATCCCCATAATCACGGCAAGAAACATGATCGCGAGCGTGTCTCCCCCTGCGAAAGCCTGAAACAGATTATCCGGGATGATTTGAAGTAAAACATCCGAGAAGTGTGGTGTTTTCGGTTCTTCCACCTGAGCGTCAGGCAACGATAAATTCATCCCTGGATTGAACCAAAAGGCCAATCCGAGACCAATGAACACCGCCGCAGCCGTCGTGGCCGTATAGTAGAGAATCAGCTTCCAGCCCATCCTGCCAAGCTGTGTGACACTCATCTTATTCACTGCCTGCACCACCGTAAGGAATATAACCGGAATCGCAATCAAACTAAGAAGATGAATGAGTACCGTTCCGAATGGCTTCAGGATCTCAGCATCTGCCTTGAAGACCAGGCCAACCATGATTCCAAGAAGGAAACCGACAGACATCTTCAAAACAAATGGTACTTTCATATATTGCATCCATATGTATTTCATTTTCATCTACGCCTTTACATGTATTTTTTCAGACACTCATTATATCACTTATCAAGGGAGAGGGACGGACCTTTTGTATAGAAAAGGTCCGTCCCTCCAGAAAGGTTATCATTCATTATAACGCAGCCACAGCTCCATGGCAGTATCCAGCTCATTGACGTAGTGAAGTTTTTGACCATACAGCTGATTAAGAGCATCATAATCGACCTGTCCCGCCGCCATGGCCAGGTCGATCTCCTTTATTTCTTTTTCAAGGCTCTCAATTCTTTTCATTACTCTCGTAAGTGCGGCTTCATTGCTTATCGCCTCTGATTCCTCTACTGGCTTCTTATTCTTTTCACTACCGGGGTCTTTTCTATCTGCCTGGCTTCGCTTCTCTTTTTCACGTTTATACTCATCGTAATTTCCATGATAGCTCCTCAAAGAATAATCCTCTACAGCAATGATTCTCTCCGCCATCCGGTTGATAAAATAGCGATCGTGGGAAATGAAGAGAATCGTACCACCGAAGTCTTCAAGGGCTCCCTCAAGGGTTTCGATCGAATCAATATCCAGATGATTCGTCGGCTCATCAAGTATCAGTAAATTGATATCTTGAAATAACAGCATTGCAAGTTTTAGCCTGATTCTTTCCCCACCTGAGAGATGCTTTACTTTCTTGAAGACACTGCCTTTGTAAAACATAAATTTCGCCAAGTATTCCCGAGCCTTTCCTTCAAGTATGGAGATGTCCTCACGGAAGCAGTCCAACACGGTGACTTCCTCATTATTAAAAGCAATATTTTGTGGTAAATAGGCTGCCTCTACATTTGCACCAAATTCTATTTTGCCTTCATCCTGCCGATCTTCTCCGACAAGCATTTTTAAGAAAGTGGTTTTCCCACTTCCATTCGGACCCAGCATGCCTACTCTTTCTCCAAAATGAATCATGACATCTGTATTGTTAAAAATTAATTTATCCCCATAGCGTTTAGAAAGCCCCGCCGCCTTGATGGTTTCATTTCCAGATCTCTCTGCAGCTCTCACATCAAGCCTCATATTCCTTCGTTCAAAAACTGGCTTATCGATGCGTTCCATTTTATCCAGTTTCTTTTGAACGCTTGAGGCCCTCTTAAAGAACTTGGTATTATCAGCCCTCATCGCCCAGTCACGCAGACTCAACACGGTCTTTTCCATGCGGTTGATCTTCTTTTGCTGTTCCCGGAAATGCTCGTATTGAATGCGCATATTCTCTTCTTTTTGGCTGATAAAAGCGGAGTAGTTTCCTTTGTAGCTAATCGATCTCATATCCTCGATTTCCATGATCTTTGTCACGACGTTATCCAGAAAATAGCGGTCATGCGACACGATGAGAACCATCCCTTTATAGCTCTTCAGATAGCCCTCCAGCCATTCGATGGATTCCATATCAAGATGATTGGTCGGTTCATCCAATAGGAGGATATCGGGTTGATGAATCAATAGCTTCCCAAGGACGACGGATGTCTTCTCCCCACCACTCAAAAGATCAAAGTCCCTTTCTAAAAAACTCTCCGAAAGCTTTAGTCCCGTGCACACCTTGCTTACTTTCTCGTCCCGTTCATATCCACCCTTCACTTCAAATAATTGAGTCAAATCGCTGTATTTATTCAGGGCTTTCTCTAGATCCGTTCCCTGCAAGACCTGCATTTGCTCTTCCAATTCACGCATTTCCAGCTCAATTGCGTCCATCTCCTCAAAGGCCAAATTCAGCACATCGATGACTTTCAACCCTTGCGGATAGGTAGGGGATTGTTCAAGATAGGCAATGGTCGCTCCACTCGACATATGAATGAGGCCTTCGTCATATCCATGACTCGATGTCTGGGGATAACCAGGATAGTAATTCATCGGCTCGATTCCTGCAATCAGCTTCAAGATGGTGCTCTTACCGCTTCCATTTGCCCCTACGATTCCGACCTTATCCCCTTCATACACTTCCAGCGATACATCCTCCACGACAAGCGTCGCTTCCATATATTTTTTGATCCCATTTAATTTTAGTTCCAACATATACGTTCCTTCTCTCATCCATATTTGACGTTACACTTTTTATGGATGGCGTTAAGAAACACCTTCACTTCTATTCATTTGTATAGTAAAAAAGACCATAAGAAGAGGGTTTCTTCTTACAGTCCTGTAGCATCCATGTACCATCCTGTTCATTAAGCTGCCCAATCGGCAAGCATTATGCAAAAAAAATGCATGATACAGCCAGCCAAAGCTGGATGCTCCACGAAACAAGATCATCCTGATATCAGTAAAGTAAGTTTCCTTCTAATTGCCCTGATTCCATAAAGAGCATAACAAATAAGCCTATCTTTCGTAGACCTGTTCACACTCGATACAAAAATCCGTATTAATTTAAAAAATAAATTAATTAGCAATTAGTTGGTTCCATAAACTTACTTTCCCTCCTCCGACATTTTCTTAATTATTGCACTTTTTGGTAAATTTGTAAATAGGCGGGACGGAGGGACAGGTCCCTTGCCCCGTTACCCTCTCATAAATGCAATGGTTTCCGCTATCCCCTGTTCATAGGACGTGTGCTGCCGTTTTCCTATAAATCCATCGATCTTTTCTCCAGATAGAATCGTAGGTTCAGAATTAATGTACTGCATCTCTAATGCTTCACGCATTCCCTTCCCTGCGAATAGGGAGAATACGGCAAACATCGACTTTGAGATGGAGTAAAGCCCTTTTTCTTCTCCCAGCTGCCTTTTTAGGATCCGCTCTACTTCGTCCCCGGTTATCGGTGCGACGGCAGGTACATTCCAATTTTGTCCGTATGCTCCATCATGGCTGGCCAAGTCGACCATCGCTTTCGCCCCATCCCTGGTATACATGAATTCACGTACAACATTTTTCGGACCGACAAATCCCGCTTTTTTCTTTTTCAAAAGCTGTTCTAATGTGAAATGGATGTATGTGTTGGTAGCATTTGGTCCATAAAAGTCCGGAAAATGGCAGATGAGCGCCGGAAAAGAGGCTTGCTTGATCATGCGGTCCATTTCTAAGCGCAGTTTGCCTTTTCGTGTATGAGGGTGTTTTTCTCCATCTTCGGTCAGCAATGCACCGGCACTTCTTCCGTAGGCGTAGATATTGTCTACAACGGCCAACCTGGCGTTGTTTTGTTCCGCTGCAAGGATGATGTTTCCTGTAATCGTACTTAATTTATGCTTCCACTCTTCATAAGGAAGGTTCATCGCATGAAAGATGATGTCACTGCCCATTGCAGCATGAATAAGTTGATCTTTATTTTTTGCGTCCCCAGGCTTGAGTGTGACACGTTCCATACCTTCGAATAACCTGGTCAACTGCTCTTTTCCTCTTGCAAATGCAACGACCTCGACACCCCTGCTTACCAATTCCATTACAAGGGCATACCCCATTCCTCCAGAAGCACCTACGACCATTGCCTTTTTCACAAAAAGTCCCCCTTTTAATTAACCACTGGTCAAATACATTCAAAAAATTTTATCCTATTGATTTCAGGATAAAATTCACGTGCGATTGTGCAAGGCTCTCCACTTCTTCATAGGTTTCATCACAACGACAATAATGACTGACAAACCCGTGTAGTGCCAGGAATATCGACCATGTCTGCTGGATGGTGATCTCTCTGTTGCTTAACTGGATAAGGGCTTGCGCGAATTTCTCATAGGATTCGTTCGGTCCTTTGTTCACGTAGCTCTTGACTTCCTCATCCGCAAGCAGAAACATCATTTCATACTGGCTTTTATGACTGAGCCCGAATCGAATGAATGCGAGGAGAATGCCCCTTAATTTCCCTTCGTTACCCATATCCCGATCCATTACATCATCCAGCCATTGATCCAACAGCTTAAAATCGGTTTCGATCATGGCATAGAACAATTCTGCTTTATTTTTGAAATGGTAGTAGATGGAGCCGTGACTGTATCCAAGCTCAGACGCAATCTGCCTCATGGACACCTGCTGGTAGCCCTTCTTCCGAAAAAGCTCCCGTGCCGCGGCCATCACCATTTCCTTCGTAAGCTCCTGTGCTACTGCTTTTCTCGGTGACATACATTTCCCATCCTTCTTATTGACCAGTGTTTAATTAAATAGTACTCCCTTCATATCGTTGATGTCAAGGGATTTTTTTCCACCAAGAGGGACGGACCTCCGCTAAGCTGGAGGTCCGTCCCTCTTATTTACTTACCCAAAAATCCACCCTCTGATTTTATCAGCTGGCCGGTAATCCATCCGGAATCATCGCTGGCTAAAAATCGAATCAACTTTGCTGCATCCTCAGGTTTACCTAGACGTCCCATTGGAAACATCGGAAGTAAGTGTTCCCTTATCTCTTCATTGATCCACCCGGAATCGGTCGGACCGGGGTCAACTGAATTGACGGTGATGCCAATTGGCGCGAGGCCGACGGATAATGGCTCCGTGATGGCAATCAACATGCCCTTTGATGCGATATAAGCCAGATTATTGGGATCCGGACCCTTTGATACCATGTTGATGATCCGCCCGTCTTTTCTTTCAGGAAATGCTATTTCATATCTCTTCGCAAACTCCATCGTCAGCATGAGGGTCCCGCTATTGTTCACTTGATAATGTTTATCCAGAATGTCTCTATTCAATGTTCGAAAATTCGCCGGTGATTCGAATGTGGCATTGTTTACTAGTATGCTTGGTGTTCCCATTGTTTCTTCCACCAGATCCATTGTTCGACGCGGCGATCCGTCTTCGCTCAAGTCAACTTCCATATGAAAGGCACGTACGCCCATTTGTTTTAATTCTTCACATAAGGTGTCCGGAAACTCATTCTCTATTCCATTTCCATTCGTCTCATCAAACGCGGTCAAATGAGTAAAAAAGATGTCTGACCCGGCGCTCGCAAGTGTTCTGCAAATCGCTGCCCCTATTCCTTTTGAGCGACTCGCTCCTGTCACGATTGCTACTTTTCCTTTTAGATTGGTCATTTCATATTCCTCCTATTTTTAAAGGAAGCTAAAAGGTGTCTCTTAGAGATGTATATATCCCGGCACAAAAAAAAGCAGATACAGAGGTATCCACTCATGGTGTCCGGTATTCAATCACACCAGGCGCTCCTTGTATATGATGGTCAAACAGACACACTTCTCCCGTCAAAATGAAAGGATCATTGTCTATTTATTTCGTTCATCATTACAAGATTGTCCACATGTGTGATTGAAGTCCCCTTTCGTCTACATCTCCCACTTAGAAGTATAATGGAATTTTTTCCAATAGACAATCTATGGTTTTCGAAACGGGACGGAGGGACAGGTCCCGTGTCCCGGTTTGCCTTGCTAGATGGGACAATGAACCTGTCCCATCGTCCCTCAGGATCGACCATCATCACTGTCCTGTGCCGTTCCCCGAGTCACGACCGCCTCCCATCGTGTAATTTCGATCTTCACCCGGTTTAACAGCAGGATGTATTCCCTGTACATGCTTGTCATTCCCTCTCTTCTTCCGCCTGATATCGATGAGTAATGCGAATAATAACGTGCCTGTAATCAAGATCACAAACCACCACATCATTCATCACCCCTTATACAGAGTATGAAAGCACATTGAATTTATCCATTATTTCGATATCAAATTGATGGTACTCTCCCACATCAAAAATCGATATAAAACGGGTGTTGGGTTTCATCCAAACAGTATTCAATTCTCTCCCTGAAATTCTTCCAATTGACCATATCCAAGGCTTCCTCAACCGGAAAGAACGCGACTTCGAGACTTTCCGAGGAAGTGGTCGGCTTCCCACCTACCGCCCTGGCTAAAAACAGTGTGTTACAGATCGAACGACTTACATTCTGAAACACCCCGCAAAATTTGACTATTTCAATATCGATCCCACTTTCTTCCTTCGTTTCCCGGATGGCCGCTTCCTTCAGTGACTCGCCTTCTTCCACTTGTCCCCCCGGCATTTCCCAGCCTCTTCTGGGACCTTTGATTAACAGGATTTCTCCTTTTTCATTCTGTACGATCGTTGCTGCTGAGATGATGTGTTTGGGTGGTGAATATATCGTTTGTGTAGGCTGATTATTTGAAATCAAAAAACTTCTCCTCCTTTCCCTCATTACTACCAATTATTTCAAAAAAGAATAAGGAACTCAATCGTTTTTTTTATAAAAACTGGAAAATCATGATAGTTTCCGGTTTTATTTTTATTAGGTACAAGGGATAGCTTTTCATGATAGGAAAGCTTGGTTAAGCTACCCTATCGTTATTAAGTCTTCAAAACAATATCGGCACTTTCCCATGGATGAAAGGTATTCATATAATAATTTTCCGCCTTCCAATATCTCTTTTCAAACTTGTCCAGTTTCTGTTTAGCAGTCTCTGCTTCCCGCATAAATCTCTTTTCCCGGGGACAATCCAAAAAGATGAGGTGGTGAAAGAAGTCTGCCCATTCCTTCCTTTGGAGGAAAACGCCTTCTACGATGATGAGACCGGACTCAGGAAGCGTAATCATTCTACAGTCGTGGGTATCCGTTTGTGGATCATAAAACGGCAGGGTGATTTCCTTGTCCTGCTTCAGCTTTATAAAAAAGTTTTCTCTTAACCAACGAACGTTCCATTGCAGGTGAAAATATTCATACCACTCTTCATAACCAGTATGATACCGTTGGCTGCGTTCAACGATGTGGTCATCGATATGAAAGATGTGGTGATCGATCTTTTCTCTTTTCAAACTTTCCCTCAGTTGTTCAACGAACGTTGTTTTTCCGGAACGGCTTAAGCCGTCTATTCCTAATATGGTTCTGTCATTAGATTGAATGGCAGCCAGGAGTTCCTTTATATCAAATTGGATTTCCATTATGTTCTCCCTGTTTTTAATAGAATCAGTTGCTATGCGCTGCGGCAACATTTTCAGCGATATTTCTTCGTTCTCTCATAGAAATCCCCAGTTTTATGCATGATACGATCTCTTTTAACAAAAAAGAGGTCTTAAAGGGATAAATGCTTGTAACGAAAGCAGTCTGAAGGTCGTTTGAGTACTGATATGATCCGGTTTGAGCAACATTTGATCCGGATTTGAAATTTATGATCCGAGATCAGGATTTATGAACCGGTTTTCAATATTTATGTGCCACTTTTTTAATATATGAACATCTTGTCGAATATTCTTTATCCAGGTTCAAGGTCCGTCCCTCTATTATTAAAAGCTGTCTTCATATATCACTGTGTGGTCTTGATTGTAGATCGATAGATGAAGTTCGTTGTGGATGGTGAGATTTTTTTTACTTTTATCATAAAATAAGATTAATCCACGTTTATCTTCCAATGGCTGAATGACCGTTGTACCGTCGTGAAACTTAACCTTTACTTCCTTTGCTTCTTTGAGGAGGCGCTCATCGTTTATGATCACATGGACATGGGGCATTCCGGTACTGCTCATTCCGAGGTTCACTTTTTGATCGTCGTTCCCACTCCATCCGACATAGTCTTCTATCAACTTATTATTCTCATTGTTGGAAAGATAATAGATTCCATTTTGAAGTAATAGGATGGTGAAGTCCTCTGTTTCTTCGATGGTTAAGGGATGGATGTTATGTTCGCTGATAAAGTTGTCCACTTCCTGCCGGGAAGGTGAAGTATAGTTAGTGTGTGCTTCTTGATTGGAACACCCGATGAGCGGGTAACCCACTAGTAAAAATGCTATGAGCACTCTTTTCATAGAACGTTTCCTGCAGTTACATAGTCTACTAATTCCTGAACGGTTCCGGTACATACTTCAACCTCTGGCAAATGATAGAATGTCGTTGTCTGAGCAAAGTCACTTACTTCGTCATGAGGGGAAAATAAGATGACACGTTTATTGAGGCCAAGAGCTATCCCCAGTTCAACATGACTTCCTTTTCCCCCCGGCAATAACACGATGACCACATCGGATTCGATGATGGCCTGTTTTTCCTTTTCACCAATCCTTTTCAGCTCCTCAACGCTCGAGGCCCTGCTATTTTGAGTCCAGTCATATGTATGGATATACCTTTTTCTTTTCAAACGTTCACTGACGTCACGTACTTGCTTACTGTTGTGAAAGCTTGAGGCAACATAAAAGTTCATGTGTTGCTCCTTTCTTATTGATATTATAACCATGATTTTACCATAATTTCTCAATAAAAAAAGGGGAACATCCGCTAACCAGGAGGCTCCCTTTTACATTCACCAGATGGAAAATTAACCACCGGTATAAACACTTTCACATGATCCAGCTGCCGGCTCATAATAACAATGATTTTTAAATTGACCGGAAAAAGGTTGATTGTACCATGTTGGAGGACATGGGGCATAGGGGTTAAAATACCAAAGAGCATATTTCGCCGGGTGCTGGGCCCAATAATCCAAATTCTTTTTGGCTAATCTTTTTTCAACCGATCTTGCTCTGTTGTAAAAGAGATTCCCTTTTTGAACGGCTTCAAAGGAATAATTTCCTCCCTGTACCTGAAATATGACTTGTCGAATGCTTCTCACTTTTTTAAAGTCTAAACAATCCGCTTTCGCGCGATTCACGATAACGTTTCCGACATACAACATCCCTTGTTTTCCTTCGCCCTCGGCTTCCGCTCGCATCATCCTCGCCATTAAGGCAACGTCTGCATCTGTGTATTTGACTCTTGGCATTTTTTTCACCTCAGAAACATTTTATGAAAAAAGCCCATATTGATGTCATTATTTATAAAATAGGAGCGGTTAGTTTTTTCAAGTACGAAAGAACTGCCTGACCGTCTTCCCACTATTCAAACATTAAAAGCCCTGGGTCCTTGCCACAATGCACCAGTATAGAATGTAGTTGTCCCCTATGATGATACATATGAGCGACGATTTCTAAAAGCCACTCATATCTTGTGTACGTCACTCCCCAATGGGATGTTGTTTTCGTGAGAAGAGCTTTTTCTGATAAGTTCTTATAGTTAGAACAAAGTGTTTCGAAATGCTCCAATAAACCTTCGCGTATCGAATGTAAATCTCTATATGAAACCGATGAATAAAAAGCTTCCATATCGTCTTGAGAAGCTTCATTGGAAATGCGCCAATCCGCCTCACAAATTAGTGCAATATGCTCTAAAAGTTCTCCGATGGAATGCTTGTCTGGAGCAGGTCTTATATATAGATCTTTCTCTTCCAATTGGTTGGTGATTTTAAGCAGAGTTTCGATACAAATTTGAATTTGATGTAATGCCGATTTACAATAGGAATTCATCTTAACCTCCTCCAAGATAAGTTTGATGTGCAGTTGTAAGGTGTACACTGTTCAGGATATGAGCGCTTGACACTCACCTTTTCTTCCGTTCATTCCCCCTTTTGAAATTACCTGTTATTTTCGCCATGATGAGTTGGACGGCTTTGTCAGTTTCTGCCGTGTTCACATTCCTGATAAACTTCTCGGCGTCCTTCCCTTTTAAAATTTTCACCTGTTTCCCTTCATATTCGATAAAGACGGATTGATCTTTGTTGACCCGATACTGAAAAGGCTCTTCATCTAAACGGTTTCTTTTGTCGGTATTGTCCATTGTTTATCCTCCATTAGTTTTTCTCCTGCTTATCCACCGTAAGCTTGATTTCCGTATAATCACTTCCAGCAATGATTTCCTGCTCATGCATATTTGTTCATTTTCCAAGGGATACTTCAGGTTGATTCTCCATATTCCATTTTGTTATTTTAATACGTATATTTTGGGGAAAAGTTTCATTATTGCATTAAAAAAGCATGATCCTGATGGAAACATGCTTTTTTAATGTATATAAGCTGTTATTCTCTTTTCTTCTATAGGAGAGTTCCGGTGACAGCCTGAATGTATTTAGTCCCTACCATCAGTTCATCACCCATTTATCCTTCAAAAATAGGATTCTGCCAATCACAAATATGACTAGCATAAAGAGAAGGTTGCTTCCGAACGTCAGGAAAAGATGCTGATAATCGATTACACCCATGAACAGTTCTTTAAATTGGCTGAACAGGTTCAGGACCGGAATGGCAAAGTGTTGGAAGGATAGTTCATTCAGTCCAACATTCGTGATGATCATACCGGGAAAGGCTGCTAGCATCATGATTGGGGCGCTATAGCTTTGTGCTTCCTTGACGGTTTTCCCGATAATGCTGGTGATCATTTGAAGGGATGCAACGAACACCGCATATACGATGGTGAGAAGCAGGGCAAGGATGATGATCACATACACATTATCTCCAAAGGATACGGCCGCCTTAAGGTTTTCTGTAAAGAGACTGATTTCAATCGCCAGCACGATCAGCGTCACGATTCCCGTGACCACACCCACTGTCGAGATGGTCAACCATTTTGCCAACAGAAGAGTAGAGCGTTTGACCGGTGTCATAAGTAAGGCTTCCATCGTCTTCTTCTCTTTTTCACCGGCAAACAAATCCGCTGCAGATGGACCCGTTCCCACCCCAATAGAAATGGCCAGTATCAATGGGACAAGGAAGGCAAGTAGGAACATGCTCGTGTCGTCATCTGACATTTCCTCCTGAGTGATGACAAAAGGCTCAATCAGGGAGAGGTCCGTCCCTTGAGATTCCAGTCTCTCTGCTGTCACTTGTTTCTCATAGGCAGTCAACGCGGTGGTCACAACATTCATAAGGTTGCTGGATTTCTGGCTTAAGGAGTCGCCGATGATGGTCACACCTGCTTCTTTTCCTTGTTCAATGTTACGTAGGAAATCAGGACTTACAATCATGGCGGCAAGGGCATCCCCCTCTTCAAGGGACTTTTCAGGATCAGCAGACTTCACAATATCAATCGCTTCATACTCTGAAAACAGATCTGTCACTTCTTTATTAATAGACGAATCAACGGCAAGGGTGTACGTTTCTCCATCGTCACCGGAAACCATATTTTCATAGAAGAATACAAGCCCGCTCATCATGAAGATGGGCAGAAGGACCGTCAGCAAAAGGGTTCTCCGGTCGCGGAAGCTGTCCTTCAATTCTTTCAGATAGATATTAAGAAGCATAGTGTTCATCCCCTCTCACCAGCTTGCTCATAAAGATATAGTTCAGATCCCGGCTCTTTTCTGTTTGATAGAGGTGCTCGATGTCGCCGTGATACACCAATTCCCCTTTATGCATCATCGCTACCTTGTCGCATAGCAAGGACACTTCCTCCATGATATGGCTGGAGAAGACAATTGTTTTTCCTTCGCGCTTCAGCTGATGGACGAGCTGTCGAAAGACGTTGGAAGACGTGATGTCCAACCCTGTCGTTGGTTCATCGAACAGGATGATATCGGGATTGTGGATCAACGTTCTCGCGATGGCAACCTTCTGACGCATACCTTTCGAGAAGCCGGAAACTCTCCGGTCAAGATAATCCCTCATGCCGAACATCCTTGCCAGATCATCGATGCGCACTTTCGTTTCGTGCTTGCTTAATCCATATAACAGAGCAAAGTATTGAAGATTTTCCCTGGCTGTCAATCGGTCATAGAGTCCTGTTTCTCCTCCGAATAGCACACCGATTTTCGTCTTGATTTCATTTGGATTCTTAATCGTATCGTATCCTGCTACTTGCACAGAGCCCTCAGTAGGCGTCAGAAGGGTCGCTATCGTTCGAAGCAGGGTTGTCTTTCCGGCCCCATTTTCCCCTAACAGACCAACGACCTCACCCTTTTCCACTGAAAAAGAGACATGCTTTAGCGCTGTGACATACTTCTTCTTGTCTTTGAACTGTTTCGTTACTTCGTGTATCTGTATCACTTTCTCTCACCTCATCCATTTATTATCTTAGGTCCATCATACAAACAAATAAGGAAACAATCTCCACTTATGTCGTGAAAAGTACATTTCATGTCGTGAAAGAGCCAAATTCTTCTTTGGAAATGGTAAAATAAAGGGAACTTCAGAAGATGCGAGGCGAGAAGAAATGAAAATCGGTCTAGTAGACGATCGGATGATAGATTTAGATAAATTGAATGGCATCATTTCCCGCATACAGAATGTGGAGATTGTCTTCTCTACCACTTCGGCAGAAGAAGCCTATGATCAGATCAAGAAAGAAACGATTGACGTGTTGATAGCAGATATCGAGATGCCCCATTTGTCAGGTTATGAGCTGGCGGATATCATTCATTCCCATGCCCTGAATATTTCCGTGATATTCGTAACGGGAAACAGCGGCTATGCTGTCCATGCCTTTGAACTGAATGTCCATGACTACATCATGAAGCCCTATACCAATGACCGCTTGATGAAATCCATCGAGCGGCTGGTGGAAAAGTCAAGGTCCGCTGAATTGACAGGAAGACTCTATTTAAAACAAAAGAATGATATCCATATTGTCCAGAAGAAGGACATTGTCTTTATTGAACGGTCCGGACGATCGACTACAATCTATACCAAGGATGAAGAAATCAAAACTTATCTCACCTTGAATGAACTCGAGGGTGAATTACGCGAACGGGACTTCATACGATCCCATCGTTCCTTCATCATCAACATTCACTACGTCAAGAACTTCTCTCTATATGCGAAAAATTCATATGTGACCACATTCGAAGGACTCGACAAGCAAGCAATGATTACAAAGGAAAAGGTCGTTTTTCTGCAAAAAAATTACTTTTAAAAGGTGGAAACGCTTTGAAACATGTGAACTTTTATTGGGTTACTCTCATCCTGCTAGGATTCGTGCATCTGCATGCTCTTCTTTTGAATCTGGCTTGGGACTTCCCTTTCTATATAACATTTCTAGTAGTCTCACTCACTCTGTATATACTATTTAGAAAAAAAAGTATATCTTTCTTAAAAACAGATCAGAGGTGGATGGGTGCACTCTTTCTCATACAGCTCCTCCTGTTGCTCCCATACCTTGTCATGGAGGTTTCCTGGTTTTACGGGGTATTTCTGGTGCTGTTCATGTGTCTGGAATGGATAAGGTGGGAAGTGTCCAATCGAATCGCACAGCTCCATAAAGAAAACGGTCAATTTGAAGAAGAGCGTGCTCAACTCACGGAAACCTTCCGCATCGTTCGCAGTGAACGACATGATTTCCTCAAGCATGTTTCTTCAATCCACTACATGCTTGAAAACCGGCACCATGACGAGGCCACCGCCTACCTTGATGATTTGGTGGATGGATATGAGGAAACGAATCTCTCCATTAAGGGTGAACGAGGCAGTATCGCAGGCATTCTTCATCAAATGTACAGCCAGGGAAAGGCTTCGGGGGTGACGATGATCTACGATGTGGACTTGCCGCTATCCACCCTGCCCATTCCGGATAAAAAGTTGGTGACACTACTTGGAAACCTGCTATCCAATAGCATCGATGCTTCCATTGAATGGCAGAATCACTACGGGAAACCCGCCACCGTCACCCTTCAGTTCTACAAACGAAGCGGCTTGTACGTGCTGATCTGTCAAAACCCGAGCCTCCCGATTCCGATTCACATTCTGGATAAGCTTTATCAGAGCTATGGCCACACGACAAAGGGGGAGAAACACGAAGGGCTCGGTACGAAGGTCATTCAGGACACGGTCGGCGATTACCAAGGTTTACTGGACTTTGTATTTCGAGATGAAGAATTTACGGTGAAGATTAAATTTCCGGCAATACATTAGAAGTTGTATGGAGCACGTATGTCGAATATGGTTTATTACATGTAAAGGTCCGTCCCTCGATGTATACCAGTGTGTTCCATAAAGTTTTATCGAAATAATAAAAGGGAAAAGAGAAGCTATGATCAATCACCTGAGAGGAGGAATTCCCATCTTTGGAGATTCTGGAGTTGCGTTATTTGTCATCATACCGATGGCCATTATCTTGGTCCTTATTGTAGCTACGATCCTCTTTTTTAAAAGAAAATCAAAGAAGGATAAGAATTTTTAAGATTTCTGAGGTCAGGACGGGGTCATTGGGAATTCATAAATAAAGGGTTGGCCGAAGAGTGGTAAATGCGACTTTCCGGCCAGCCCTTTTTAGACAGCATAGCACTTCAATTGAATAGGACCAGGATTTATTTACCCATTCATTCCAACTGCTGCTCATGTTGCGCATTAAGTTTCTCGAGCGAAACCCCTGCCTCAATGTAGCTTCTTACCAGCTTCCACTCGTTATGGTTGTTCTTCTTAAATGTATTAAAGAAGATATTGGCTGTCTCCATTGATTTCCCTTGGATATGAATGGTTGCAGATAGGATGGCCATCATTTCATCTTCCCTTAACGGAATGATGGATATTTCTTTTACATTCCACTTTGCATCGTTGGCATTCACGAAATGAAATCCCTGCTTCCATCCATCGATCGATTCTTCATAACCAAAGTCTGCGATTTCTCCTCCCGTTACTTCTCTAGCTTGATAATCCTTTGAAATGAAATGTTCCAGCTCCATTAAAGATGAACGTTTCCAGGCTGCCAAAAATGCATCAAGAAACGGTCTGAACGTATGGTCATTCATAAAAAACCTCCTAAAATGACATGGTCAAAAATCAGTCTCATCTAAAGCAAACTAAAATCCTGTTTCAATTTCCAATACCATCAGCATTCCTTCCCTCCTGATCCTAGGTATCACATTTTATCCTGAATAATGTATAAGCCGTATTTATTGGACAGAACTCGCTTTTTGATCGTTTATTTTTTTCTGCGCCTGCCAGGTACGTATCATGCTTGGAACGCCAGCTGCCATACTGACCATAAAACTCCACATGACATAGCGCCAATCCCCTGAGAACAGCGCCACACCAATGAAAAATGCCAGTTGACCAACTAGTGCAAACCAGGAAGCAATCCATGCCAGTTTCATATTTTCTTTCACTCAAACTCCTCCTCATTAAAAATCACACTATCCGATCCTTCTCTTCCAATTATTTCAAAATACTCCCCCTAACTCAATCACTTTTATAAAAAAAACGAAACGTTGTATAGAAAAGAGGGACGGACCTTGAACTTCAGATTTGAAGTTCAAGGTCCGTCCCTTTGTATCCAGATTTAAGACGGTTCGCTACTATAGAGGTCCGCTTGTATAGGCTCAAAGAATGGACTCGGTTCGCCTACACTGAATAGGTGCAGTTCGTGCATGGCTCTTGTGCAGGCCGTGTAGAATAAGCGGCTGAGGCTTTCGTCACCATACGAGCGGGCGGACGCATCATAGAGGATGACGGCGTCAAATTCGATTCCTTTTGCCAGATAGGCGGGGATGATGATTACACCTTGTTCATATTCAAGGGAGGCGCTTTTCATGAGCTTGATGCCTTCCACACCGCTTAAGGAGGCGTATGCGGCTTCACTTTCTTTCGCAGATTTACATATGACGGCTATGGAGTGATAATCCCCGTCCAGCCATTCTTCTATTTTCGCTGCAATTCGGCGGTGGAGTTCATCGTGATCAGCGACCTGGGTAAGCACCGGTTTTTCCCCGTCACGGTCAAATGGGGATATCTGGTCTCCTCCAGGCACAAGCCGGCGTGTGAACTCGATGATCGGCTTGGTCGACCGGTAGCTCTGATTTAGGTTGATCACGTTGGTTTCATTCTGTCCGTAAAGTCCGGTCAGTGTGCTGAAATCCACGTGCTCACGTGCATGTGCAAAGATGGCCTGATTAAAGTCGCCGAGCACGGTCATTTTAGCTGAAGGAAACAGACGCTTGATGAATTCGAACTGAAAAGGTGAGTAATCCTGTGCTTCATCGATGAGCACATGCTTAATCGACGTATTGGTCTGAAAGCCGAGAATCAGCTCTTTTAACAATAAAAAAGGAGTCGCATCCTCGTAGGACAGTTCCCCTTCTTCGAGCATGTTCACAGTCGAGCGGCAAATATCCTCCCACTCTTCAGGGATCTCCCCGCTCCATAATGTGGAAATGTTCGCCGGATCCGCAAAAAGCTGATGATACATTCCCTTCACATCCACATATTGAAATCTCTCGATCGCTTTTCGCAGTCCCTTGAATCTCCTACGAACAGTCAATCGGGCCAGCGCCTCATACTCGATCTCATAATCATTCGAAGAATATTTCTTCTGCAGGTGCTGATGTGCTTTGTGATAGTCCTCATTGCTCATCAGCTCGATTTCTTCTTCTACCCAAGGCTTGCTCCGTTCAATCTTCTCAGCTTCATCAATCTGTTGATTGATCCACTCGGTCAATTTCTCCAGCCTGTTATGAAAACGTAGTGACGTATCATTGGAATAAAACCGTTCCGTGATTTGTCTTGCTGTGATGATCGGATTTCCCCGAAACTTAATTCCTTTGAATCGCATCCCGGATTCTTTCAGTGACGTTCTGTATAATTTAATGATGTCAAAGAAATCCGTCGATGCCTTGAAGGAAATACTTGACGTCCTGGTCCGGTACGAGGGGGCACCCGTTTCAGTCAGGACGTATTCCAATTGACTGTATGGTCCCTCCAATTCGAACTCCTTACTCAATCGATGGTCCAAATATTCCTGAAAGGTCACTTGCTCCATATTCTCTTCACCAAGCTCAGGCAATACGTTCGACACATAGCTGTTGAACATGGCATTCGGGGAAAACAGAATGATTTGATCCGCCTTGAGACTGCCCCGATATTTATAAAGTAAATATGCAATACGCTGAAGGGCGGCCGATGTTTTCCCGCTGCCAGCTGCACCTTGAACAATGAGGAGCCGGCCGTGATCGTGCCTGATGATTTGATTCTGCTTCTGCTGGATGGTAGCCACTATGCTGTTCATATGGGTATCAGTCCGCTTCCCAAGCACCTCCTGCAAAATTTCATCCCCAATCGTCAGGCTGGTATCGAACATGGAGTCGATGACACCGTCACGGATGAGATACTGCCATTTTTTCTCCAGCGTCCCTCTGATTATGCCCCCGGGTGTGGTGTATTCTGCAGGACCTGGAGGATAATCATAGTAAACACTCGAAATCGGAGCGCGCCAATCATAGATCAGGAAATCCTCCCCACTATGATCCGTAAGGGTGGCAATGCCGATATAGACCTTTTCCGACGTCGCTTCTCCTTCTTCGGTAAAATCAATGCGTCCGAAATAAGGCTTTCCCTTCATGCGCTGTAACGCGGATAACTTTTTTACTGCCTGCTTGTGAGTGCTTTGACTGACAGTCAACACTTGTGCCTGTTGCCTCAAACTGAGGACCGTTTCCAAAAAATCATCGAACGTATCCGTATTCACCTTAACCTCATCCCAGAAGTGTTTGCGAATCTCCACCACTTCGTCCTGGCGCCGTCCTGTTTCATCTTCCAGGCGTCCGATTTGCTCCACAATTGTCTCAATGACACGGTCCACACGTTCCTGCTCCTGCCGAATTTCAAGATTCATCCAAGCACTCCTTTTTTCTTAAAAAGTTGAGGGTTGACGAAAGAGTAAATTATGTTATATAATTATTATTGAGTTAATATGTTTTAATTTACTCATTTTGAGTGTTTCTGTTCTAATTTATCACAAATATCTTTTCTAATCAATATAAATATGAAGACTGTTGAACGATCGTTTTTCGTTTGGCAGTCTTTTTTGTGTGAGAAAAAGAGGGGCGGACCTCATGCCTTCATTTGAAAGCACAAGGTCCGTCCCTCTGCATTATAGTAAACCATTCCCCTTAGCAACATAACTTTCCATAATCGATGAAGGCACTAAGTTCCCTCCTGTCGCCCACACTAGATGAGTGGCATGATTTAATTGATTACTGGTCAACGAAAGAGATTCAAGATGCTTACGTATTTGCGGCAAGGTTGGTCCCAACATCCCCGCAAGCGCTGAAGGCTCTAAGGAAATGGACTCTGATTTGCGTAAAAGAGCAAGCATTTTAAATAAGTTCTCATCGCTCACTGTATACACGCCGTTCACCAGTTTCTGCACCATCCTTCCTGCTAATGCCGAAGGGCGCCCGACTGCCAGTCCATCGGCTTCTGTCCGATTGCTTAATCCTATATCCCGGACACAAATATTTTCGTGCTTTCCGGTCGATAGCCCAAGAAGCATACATGGAGAATTGGTTGGTTCAGCAAAGTAACAATGAACATGATCGCCAAATACATGCTTCAATCCGTACGTCACCCCTCCAGGTCCACCCCCAACACCGCATGGCAAATACACGATCAATGGATGATCCCGGTCAACCTTTACCCCCTCTTCTTCAAACTGCTTTCGCAACCGTAGTCCAGCGACTGCATAGCCCATGAAAAGATCCTTAGAATTTTCATCATCTATGAAAAAGCAACTCGAGTCCTTCATGCATTGCTTTCGCCCTTCTTCAACGGCATAGGAAAAATCGTTCTGATGCTCGATCACCGTTACTCCTTTTTCTCTGAGAAGGTCCTTTTTCCACTCTTTCGCTTCACGCGACATATGAACCGTCACATTGAAACCAAGAGCTGCACCAATGGTTCCAATACTTATGGCCAAGTTTCCCGTCGAGCCCACCGCAATGGAGTATTGTGAGAAGAACTCCTTAAACGAGCGATCGGCTAACACGGAATAGTCATCTGTCAATTGAATCATATCGTGGTCAAGCAAGAGTGTTTCTGCAAGTTTCAGAACTTCGTAGATGCCTCCCCTTGCTTTAATTGAACCAGCAATGGGCAATTCATTGTCACATTTCAACAGTAACTTTCCCGGTATAGTTGTTTGATAATATGTTTCCAGTTCTTGCTTCATATCCCGGAGTCTTTGGATAGGTGACTCAATGATTCCATTCTTCTCTTCTGTTTCGGGAAAAACTTGTTTTATGTAAGGAGCAAATCGCAGAAGCCTCTTTTCAGCGTCATAGATATCAGTTCCGCCTACAGTGTTTGTTTCAGAATTGACGCAGGATTTTAGTGATGAGTTTGACCAGAAGGTCTCTTTCATTGCTTTTAGATCGGAAAATAAAGCCGGTTTCAAGCCGTATGTATGTTCCATCTTTCATTCCCCCCTCGATTTACGTATCATTTTACAGAAGTTTCGGAGCCTTTAGAAGTTTAATGTTGACTATCTATTGAAGGTGAAAAAAATGGATGGATCAGCATGACACTGTTTGTAGAATTCTATGATTTTTTAGCAATTTCCGGGGAAATAGTTGTAGAAATTTGGAGGACAAGGCAACTGCCCCCTTGTCCTATAAGAATCATCACAGTGTATTTGAATTTGTCGGGAAAAGGTGCCTTTCCCCCTGTCCCAATTGCGTTCTTCGATTGGAATGGAGAGCCATTGTGACGCTCAATAAGATGATCATCGCACCGATCATTTGCATCCCGCTTACCGATTCCTTCAACACAATATATCCCACCACCATTGCCACAAATGGTTCAATGTTTAATAGGAGTGACGTATTGGTCGATCCGACCCTTGATATGCAATGATTCCAAATAAGCGGGCATATCCCATGCATGATGATCGCTGTGAGAAAAAGCAGCATCCAAATGCTGAACGGAACGGCCTTCAGAATGGAGACTTCGGAGAATGGTAAAAACACGGTCATGAAGACTAACCCTACCACGGTCGAATAAAAGGTCAATAGAATAGAAGAAAGATGGCTTGCATATCGTTCCACAAGGACCATGAAGACGGAAAATGTAAGCATCGTGAGAAAAATATATCCTTCTCCCATACCCATCACGATAGCCCCTTTCTTCATGATGACCAGGAGCACGCCGAAGAAGCTGAGAAGGCTCCACATCCAGAAAAATGGCCTTTTACGTTCCTTAAATACAACCGAATTGATAAGGGATGTACAAATGGGAGCTGTAGCCAGGATCAAAGCAGCAGTTACGGGTGATGCTGTGGTCAAGCTGGCATAGAAGCTCCAATGATTCAGGGTCACGCCAATGAAGCTGATGAAGATTAGTGGGACGATCATTGATTTCAACGAAGGAGCTTTTTTAATCGGTTTATAAAACACTATTAGAAGAAACAAGGTAATAAAAATCAGCCTTAAAAAAGCGATTTCCATCGGCTTGAAATACTGTACTAATATCGCACCAAAAATAAAATTACTTCCCCAGCAGATCACACAAAAAAGGAGGCCCATGTAGAGATACACGGGCTTTCCATTTAGCTTTTCTGTCATTTCACCAGCTCATGGGTACTCCAGAGAGACCCATATACCACTTTTCCTTTGTTCATCACGGCCAGTCGTTTCGGTCTTCTGGCAACGACCTCTGCTGACGAAGCGGCGTCAACGAAGATAAAGCTTGCTTCATCCTCCACCTTCGGCCACTTGTATTCACCTGTCTTCGTCAGTGCGGTTGTGCCTCCTGTGATCCATTTAAGGCTGTCCCGTAATGATACTTCACCGCTTCTTCTTGTCAGCTGACCGTATTTATACACTTTCTCTAACACGTCCCCGTGACCCAGTGGACTCCAGGAATCATAGAATCCATCACAACCAAGATGTACTTTCACTCCATGATCATCCAGGAGCTGTATTGGCGGAAGGGACTTTGTCAAAGGAATGGTAGACATAATCGAAACACCATTTTCCCTCAAACGCTCTGCCAGTTCAATTTGTTTCACTTCAGGTACTTCCCCGATACAGAAGGCATGGCTGATGGCTGTCCGGTTTTGCCAGTTTGACTCTTCCACCATATCGATCCACTTATCGATGGTGTAGGTTCCCACATGCCCGCTATCGTGTAGATGGATGTCTACATCTGCATTAAACTCCGATGCGATATTCATCGTTTCATAGAGTGACTTTTCAATAGAGCGATCGATTCCTGCAGGATCGAGGCCGCCTACCATTGTGGCTCCATTTCTCATCGCTTCTCTCATCAGTGTCGGCACGGAATCTCTTATTAATCCATGTTGCGGGAAAGCAATGATGTCTGCTGTGACTGCATGTTTATACTCGTCCAATGCCTCGATGACACCCTCGAGGTTCTTCAATCCAATGTATGGGTCAATGTTTACGTGAGTGCGGATATGCGTTGAACCGTTTGAAAGGATTTCGTCGATCATCCGTTTTGCTCTTTGTTTGGTCGTCGGTGCGAGTTCTGTCAGCTCCTCCGCTTCAAATTGCAGTCTTTCTTTCAGATTTTTAACGGGCTTCGTCGCTTTCCATCCAAGCGTTAGATACGTTTTGTCCAAATGGTTATGCATTTCTTTAAAGGTCGGAATGGCCAAGTGACCTTTCACATCATAGAGCACATCGGCAGTCTCGGGTATGGACTGTGAATGAGGCAGCTGTTGAACGATTTTCCCTTCCTTGACCCCGAGATGAAAAAGCTCTGTTTTCGTTTCGGTCATTCCTTCATTTTCAATGTTTCCTACTTCAAGCTTCACATTTTTCAGCCAGATCATTGAAACGTCTCCCTTCTATTATTTATTGATCAGTACGGATTCAGATTGAGGCAGTACCACTTTTTCCCCTTTTTTATAAACAGAATCAATTTTTGCTCTCCTTGCCACTGCTTCCGCTGAACAGCTTGCTTCGACCAGGACAAAGTCTGCTGCGTCCCCTACTCGAGGCCAAACCTGTTTCCCTGCATCATCCAACGGTGTGATTCCGCCAGAAGCATATTTCCATGTACGGTTGATGGAGTACTCATCGATCAGTCGGAATCGTTCAGCAAGGATATTCAGCTTCTCGATCGTATCCCCGGTTCCAAAAGGTGACCAGTGATCGGTTAAGCTGTCATGACCGACGGATACCTGTAAACCGTATTGATCCAGAGTCGGAACCGGAATGGTTGGGCGGTTAATCGGGATCGTCGTGGTAATATCAATCTCTTGATCTTTCAGAATGGCCATCATGTCTGTAAGAGATTGGCCCTCAAGATCTCCAAGTGCAATGGCATGACTGATCGTGACACGCCCCTTCAAGTTCGCCTCTCTTGTAAAATCAGCAAGACGTTCAAAGGTGAAAGCGCCAAGGCTGTCAGGGTCATGAAGGTGAATGTCGACACCTGCATTATGTTCAGTGGCAATGTCAAACGTCGTATAGAGCGATTGATCGATATGTCGGTCCACTGTCGCCGGATCGACTCCCCCGACAAGGGTGGCACCACTTTTCATGGCTTCCCGCATCAGTTCCACTGAATTGCTGCGCAGGAGCCCATGCTGAGGAAACGCTACAATGTCATAAGTGAGGTGATGTTTATATTTCTCTAATGCTTTAACGGTTATTTCCAGGTGCTTTAAACCGGAAGTCGGTTCGATGTTGCAATGCGTCCGGATGTGAGTGTGGCCATTTTGAAGCAGCAGTTCGATCATCTTTTCAGCTCTCTCCTGGGCGTATGGCAATTGCTTAGGCAGCAGCTCCTGTTCTTCTTCTATTCTCGTGAAAATTCCTTTAGTGATCGGACGGCACGCCTTCCATGGACCACTGTAGTAGGTTTTATCGATATGGATGTGCATTTCACGTAAGGAAGGCAGGATCAGCTTCCCTTTTGCATCCAACACGGCCGCTCCAGCTTCAATCTCTGACTCGTCATTTGAGATGGCCGTAATCTTTCCCCCTTCTATTTTGACATGGGCATATTCCGTAAGGGTACCGGTCACGACTTCATTCTCTTTCTCAAATCCCGTTTCCATTCTCACATTTTTCATCCATACTGTTTTCATCAAATCAGCCTCCAAGATTTAGTGTTTACAAGGTTACGGATGGTGCTCATCCACTATCCGAACCATCCCCTATTCGATCGTTGCGTCATTCACCATTAAGTAGTTGGCAGCGCTCAACCAGAAATCCTTCACTTCATTGTTGTATACGGCTAAATGCTCGTAGTTTCGAATTGGAATGTATACCGCTTCTTCCATTTCAATGGTCATCGCTTCTTCATATAATGTCTTTCTGACTTCCGGGTCCACTTCTTTTCTTGCCTGCTCGATGAGTTCATCAACTTTTTCATTAGTGTAATAGAAATGGTTTCCTGGTGAACCGTGGGAAGCAGAGTGGAACAAGTTGTATTGGTTGTAGTCTCCATCACCTGTTGCATTCCCCCATCCGCCGATGAACATATCTTGTTCTCCGGTGTCTACGGCTTCAATATACGCACCATATTCCAGTACCTGAATATTGACTTTGATGCCGATTCCCTTCAGCTGGGACTGAATGACTTCCGCCATGTTGATCCGTTCTTTACGGTCACTCGTTATCAACGTTAATTCCAGACCTTTTTCAAATCCGGCTTCTTTCAGAAGCTCCTTGGCAGAATTCGGGTCATACTCATACGGCTTCACATTTTCACTATGACCGAACACTTGTGGACTCATGGCAGCATTTGCTAACGTACCCACTCCGTTATAGACACCTTTAATGATTGCTTCTCTTTCAATTGCCATGGAAATGGCCTGTCTCACCTTTACATTATCGAAAGGCTCTTTTTGTGTATTGAATCCGACATACTCGACGGCTAACCCTTCTGTTCGATACAGATTCAGTGTGTCAGAGCTTTCGATGCGCTCGATTTCAGTCACGGGCACTTGATCACTGATATGGGCTTCACCCGTTTCAATCATTGCTAAGCGGGTTGCGTCCTCTGGTACAACCTGAAACTCGATTCCATCAATATTCGGCTGTTGTCCCCAATACTCTTCATTTTTACCAAGGGTGATGGACTGACCTGATTTCCAGGATTTGAAGGCAAACGGCCCGGTTCCGACCGGATGCTTAGCAAGACTTTCAGGATTTTCTTTCAAAGCTTTCGGACTCATGATACTTCCTTCGTTACTTGCAAGAATCGATAATAGAGGTGCATAAGGAGCATCCAGCTTGAATTGCACTTTATATTCATCCAGTACGTTTATTTCTTTGATCATCCCGAGCTTATCCTTTTGAGGAGACCCTGTGTTTGGATCTAGTAAGCGGTCGAAAGTTACTTTGACAGCCTCTGCGTTAAATTCAGAACCGTCATGGAACGTGATTCCCTCATTTAATGTGAATTCCCATGTCGAATCGTCCGGCTGCTCCCAGCTCTTAGCCAGTGACGGAACTATGTTCATTTCTTTATCAAATGTCACAAGGCTCTCGTACACTTTTTGGTAAAGTACATTGGCGGAAGGAATATCTGTGATGAAGTGAGGATCCAAATTGGTTGCATCGGATAACCGGACGACCTTCAGAACTCCGCCTTCTGATTCACCGCCTTGTTTGCTTGCGGTTTCACTTTCTACATTACTTGTCGAACACGCCTGGGTAATGAGCATGACCATCACGATCAACAGTCCTGCGAAACCCTTGAACAGCTTCTTTTCTTTCAATTCATCCACTCTCCTTTTCCGTATTGGTAAAGCCTATCTGCATTATAAAAAAGAAATCAGCTAATGATTTTCAATATCTTTACCAACTTTTTAATTATTATGACAATTCAAACTTATCATCTTTTCTTTCCACCCTTCTTCCACTATCTTTGAATTACACAAACCATTTCAATGAGGAGGAAACGACATGTCGACAGAACTTAAAGTTCAAGAAATTCAATCACCCATACTTGAGTCAAAGCCCGGCCTTTTTGAAACAAGAATCAAACCCTTTTGGGAAACCTTTTCAAGGAACAAGGCAGCAGTAGTCGGTGGAGGAATCATTCTCTTCTATATTCTCATTTCCCTGTTTGCCCCTTTACTGGCTGTATATGATCCTTATGAAATTCAACTGGACAATAAACTGCAGCCCCCAAGCACAGAGCATTGGATGGGGACCGATGATAAAGGACGGGATATCCTTGCAAGGATTCTATACGGTTCCCGTCTATCAATGGGGGTCGGCTTTGCCGCAGTCGGCTTCGGGGCTTTCTTTGGTATCATCATGGGGTTGATTTCAGGGTTTTACGGAGGATGGATCGATACCTTCATTAGCAGGATCCTGGATGTCATGCTTGCTTTCCCTGGAATCCTATTGGCTCTTGCCATCATCTCAGCGTTAGGACCGAGCCTTGTGAATGTAATGATTGCCGTCGGGGTGTTTTCCATCCCTTTATTCGCAAGGGTTGTCCGGGGATCCACTCTCGAAACGAAGAAGCTTGAATATATAGATGCCATTCGGTCGCTTGGAGCCAATGATTTCATCATCATCTTCAGGCATATCCTGCCCAACATTTTATCTCCCATCATCATTCAAGGGTCCTTGCGACTTGCCACCGCCATCCTTTCAGCAGCGGGATTATCTTTCCTTGGTTTAGGCGCACAGCCTCCTTCACCTGAATGGGGTACGATGCTGTCAAGTGGAAGGGACTTTTTATTCACGGCTCCCTACATCGCCCTCTTCCCGGGGTTGGCGATTTCCATTCTCGTACTCGGCTTTAATTTGTTCGGGGACGGCCTTCGGGACGCGCTTGATCCGAGACTGAAATCATAATAAGGAGGAATATGAAATGATATTGTACATTTTCAGAAGATTAATAGAAATCATCCCAGTCATATTCGGTGTGACCCTGGTTGTCTTTCTCATCATGCAGATGGTTCCCGGAGACCCGGCTATCATTCTTGCAGGGGAAGGGGCCTCGAAAGAAGCGATCAACCAATTACGGACAGAGCTCGGCTTGAACCGCCCCTTGTATGTTCAATATGGAGAATACATCATGAATGTCTTTCAGGGTGACCTTGGACAATCTTTGAAGAGTCAACAGCCTGTCATCCAGGAAATCATGACCCGCTTACCGATCACGATTGAACTTGCCTTTTACAGTATTCTCATTACGATTGTCCTTGGAATGACAGCAGGGATCATTTCCGCAGTCAGACCATACTCAGCTACCGATATTTCCGTGATGATCGTCGCTTTATTAGGGATTTCCCTTCCAAGCTTCTTTCTAGGTCTGCTATCCATTTATTTATTCTCTGTAAAACTTCAGCTTTTACCTGTAGCAGGGTGGGACAGCATGCTTCACATCATTTTACCCGCCTTTACGCTCGGGGTCGGAGGAGCTGCCATCGTAGCACGAATGACCCGTTCCAGCATGCTTGAGGTCGTCAGGCAGGATTATATCCGGACTGCTCAGGCAAAAGGTTTGAAAAGCTTTGCCATTATCTATAAGCATGCCCTTCGCAATGCTTTGATTCCCGTCATCACAGTGGTCGGCCTTCAGTTTGGGGCACTGCTCGGAGGGACGGTATTAATCGAATCCGTCTTTGCCATCAATGGACTCGGCCGTATGATCGTCGACTCGATCCGTACCCGGGACCTCCCGATGGTTCAAGGCGGGGTACTGGTCGCATCCCTTGTCTTCGTGATCGTCAATCTATTCGTAGATGTTTTATACCGATTCTTTAACAAACGAATTGAACTTAACTAGGAGTGGTTGTAATGAGAAAAAATGTGGTCTTGGAAGTAAAAAACTTAAAAACCCATTTCACTTCGAAAAAAGGAGTGACGAAAGCCGTTGATGGGATCGATTTTGTCCTTCACGAAGGAGAGACCCTTGGGATCGTCGGAGAATCGGGATGTGGGAAAAGCATGACCTCCCTTTCGATTCTTCGTCTTGTCCCCGCCCCTCCCGGAAAGATAGTGGACGGTACCATTGAATTGAAAGGGAAGGACATCCTTAAAATGTCCGAATCCGAGCTTAGAAAAGTGCGCGGAAACCAAATATCTATGATATTCCAAGAGCCTATGACGTCATTGAATCCTGTCATACCGGTAGGGGAGCAAATTGCAGAAGCTGTTCGCATCCACCAAAAACTCGGGAAAAAGGAAGCTTGGAAGAAAGCGGTAGAAATGCTCGAATTAGTAGGCATTCCTTCTCCTGAACAAAGGGCGAAGCAAGAGCCTTTCCAACTGAGTGGCGGAATGAGGCAACGTGTCATGATCGCCATGGCCCTTGCCTGCAACCCTGAGGTCCTTATTGCGGATGAACCGACCACTGCATTGGATGTGACGATCCAGGCGCAAATCCTTGAGCTGATGAAGGATCTTCAAAGAAAGTTGAATATGGGAATCATCTTCATCACACATGATTTAGGAGTGGTAGCGGAGCTATGTGACAAGGTAGCCGTCATGTATGCAGGACAAGTAGTGGAATATAGTTCGACGGAACAATTATTTTCAAACCCTAAGCATCCATACACAAATGGGCTGCTTTCTTCATTACCGAAATTGCATGAAGACCAGGCAGAGCTGGAAACGATGCCTGGCAGTGTCCCTTCGCCCTATGACATGCCAAAAGGATGTCGTTTTTCTCCCCGTTGTGCATTGGCGACTGCACGATGTCACGAGGAAGAGCCACAGCTCACTTCTTCGAAGGATGGCAGTCAAATCAGATGTTTTTTATATAACACCGAGAAAGAGGTGCAGATGACATGACCGCTGTCATGACAGAGAGAAAACCTATTTTAGAAGTGAAGGGCCTGAAGCAGTACTTCCCTATCAAAAGGGAGTCATTGTTCCAGCCGAAACAAGTGGTGAAAGCCGTGGATGATATCACCTTCACGTTGTATGAAGGGGAAACCCTAAGTATCGTAGGTGAGTCCGGATGCGGCAAATCGACAACCGGCCGTGCCATCTTACAGCTGGATAAGCCGACGGAAGGCAGCATTCAATACAACGGAATGGAATTGAACAGTCTATCCAAAAAGGAATTAAGAAATATGAGGGGCGATATCCAGGTCATTTTCCAGGATCCGTTCGCCTCCTTGAATCCGAGACAAACCGTCCGAAAGATCCTGAAAGAAGCCATGACCATACAAAAAGTACTGCCTCCTTCCAAACACGAAGATCGTATGAAGGAATTATTGGACTATGTTGGCCTTCCGATTACGTCACTTGACCGTCTCCCACACGAATTCAGCGGTGGTCAGCGACAAAGGATCGGGATCGCACGGGCGTTGGCGGTCAATCCCAAAGTGATCATTTGTGATGAAGCTGTATCGGCACTGGATGTATCCATTCAGGCACAAATCTTGAACCTGTTAAAGAAACTTCAGAAGGAATTGAAATTGACGTACCTCTTCATTTCCCATGATTTAAGTGTTGTACGCCATATATCAGATCGCGTGATTGTGATGTATCTGGGGAAGGTTGTCGAAATCGGTACAAAGCATGAGCTGTTCGACAACCCTACCCACCCTTATACCAAAGCCTTGCTTTCGGCCATACCTGTACCTGATTTTTCTCAGAAACGAGAAAGAATCCTTTTAAAAGGGGATGTACCTTCCCCATTGAATCCGCCATCCGGTTGTAAGTTTCACACCCGATGCCCTCTGGCAACGGAATTGTGTAAAGCAGAACTGCCTCCAATGACCGGCCATGGGGAACATTTTACAAGGTGCCATTATGTCTAAATATATTTTCAGAATCTTAGTTTTCTTATAAAATAGAAAGTATGACTCATCACTTTAGGAGTTCTTCACATGATTACACAAGAATCCTTTTCATTTTATATCATGCTGTCCGTATTAGCCCCAATCATTGGGGCTTTTAGCTTATTATTTCTCTTTCTATTTGAAAAACGTCTGGATCAACTGGAGAAAGAAAAGAACGAACTTCTTCTTGAACAGGAACTGCAGGAAGCTAAATACAACCAACTGAACCAACAGATCCAGCCCCACTTTTTTTTCAATACACTTAATGTCATCCTGAGCCTAGCACGTTTGAATCGCAAGGAAGAACTGATTTCTGCCATCGAGGTGCTTTCTAAATACTTTAAGTTCAAATACAAACAGACTGACCCATTGATCACCATGGAGGAGGAAATCCAATACACCCGATATTATCTCGACATTCAAAGGTTGAGATTCAGAGATCGACTCGATGTTGTGTGGAGCGTGGAAGAGAGCTGCAAGTCTTCCCTAGTCCCCCCTTACCTCCTGCAGACCGTTGTTGAAAACGCCTTTAAGCATGGACTTGAAAAGAATCCCGGACAAGGCAAGCTGATTATCATCCTGAATGAGCAAAGGAACAAAGTGTACTTAGAAGTATGGAACAGCTCATCAACTGCTTTGGAAGCGCTAGATGTTCAAAAGGAAGACCGTGGAATTGGATTACACAATATTCAGAAGCGATTGCAGATGCTCTTTCCTAAGGAAGAAATCCTCATTCAGCTGAATGAAGAAGCCAAAGGAACGAGTGTCCAGATCTTCTGGCCTCATATGACCAAAGAAGACACCATTACTTGATGAAGGAGGAAGCGCCATGCATATTTTGCTCGTTGACGATGAGCCCCTGGAACTGGAGCAGCTCAACTATTTGATTCACGAAAAATATCCTTACTGGACGATTCATACAGCCGCGGATGCGTCACAGGCGTTAAAGATTCTGACGGAACATCCGATTCGCCTTACGCTCCTCGACATTCAACTGCCTGGTAAATCCGGGATTGAACTCGGGATTGAAATGAAGAAATATGACCATATCGACATCATTATGGTCACGGCCTACCAATCATTCGATTATGCCCAGGCCTCCCTGCGACTCGGGGCAAAGGATTATTTGACGAAACCGATTATTGAAGAAGAATTATTTCAAGTTCTCGCCCAATATAAATATGCATCGATCCAATCCCATATCGTGCAGGAAGCGTTAACGATCATTCATGAACAATACAGCGAGAAGCTCTCCCTTTCATCATTGGCGAGCCAGATCCATATCAATGGTACGTACCTGAGCAGGAAGTTTCACGAAGATATGGGGATCAGCTTCTCTGAATACCTGAATGGATTCAGAGTCCAGGCCGCACAGCGATTACTTCGGCAGGACACCGAAAAGTCCATTTCTTCTATATCTGAAGCGTGTGGATTCAGCAGTCAGCACTATTTCAGCTCATTATTTAAGAAGCAAACAGGATACACTCCAAGGGAATACCGGATAAGAGAGAAGGTATAAATGCATGAAGCCACGGTCGTATCGTGAATATATACAAGGAACCATCACGTTTGGAGTTGCGTATGGAGTCGTCTCGCTCCTGGCAAGATGGGTGACAGGCAATACGATTTTGTCTTCTCCTGAAACACTCGTGAAATATGGACTGCTTGGCGGAATCGGCTATGCCATGATGGGAGCCATAGCCCTCTTTCTATTCGGGTGGATCACCCCCTATATCAGGGAACGATTCCCAAACTCCACCACTCTCGGGGATGTATTGAAAGAAAGGCTCCGTGGCCGGTCATACTGGTTCGTCATGTGGGTATTGCTCCTGACAAGCCTTGACTCCCTGCTCATACAAGCACTTGGGGCAGGTGTGTTATTCCACTTTCTACTAAAAACACCGATTTATGTAGGGTTACTCGTATTCTTTCTATACTGCTTCCTTTTGTCCATAGGAGGAATGAAGCAAATCCATCGCTTCGAAGGGATTCATATCTCGTTTATTTTCGCGGCCATCATCCTGATTCCCGTTTATTTTTTTATCCAAAAAGGGATTTTCCCCGTATACGATGGATTGCTTCTTTATCATCCCTACTTATTATTTCTAAAACATAATGAAATCACCTTGTTCATCCTTACCGCACTTCTGATCGGATTCGGACAAGTATTGATCGACCGGGCGAGCTGGCAGCGAATCTATATCATTGAAAAATCCAAGGTCCGAACATCCTTTATGATGGCAGGGATCATATGGGCGACCATTCCCCTTGCCTTCACCGCGATTGTACTGATTGCGGTTTATGGGCAGGGCTTTGAAAACATTTACTCCATATTGAGTCAGCTGGTGGAGAAAATCGATTCATTGTTCCTGCTTCTATTATTTATCGGCTGCTGCTTCAGTGCCATTGCATCGACCGTGGGGGCAGAGCTCCATGCCACCTCGATCATGGTCATCCGGAATATGCTGAACCATAAATACGATTGGAGTGAAGACCAGCAATTGAAAAAGACCTATTTGGTTTCCGTGTTGCTTTCCCTTTCACTCTTTCTCATCAGCTCGATCTTGTCACCGAACCTGATGGAGCTCATCTTCTTTTTTGCCCAGGTGTATGCGGCCATAATCCCGACCATGCTGGTGGTCATCTTTTATAAAAGAATGATCCCGATGCTCGTCCCTTATTGCTCGTTGATAGGTTTAGGGACCGGGTTGCTATCTCTCCTAAGCTATAATTCAATTCAATCGACTTGGATCAGCTTTTTCGTGTCGAGTGGGTTGGTGGTGATATTGTTAGTAGTCAATGAGATTCGGATTTATAGCAAATGAAGCCACATGAGTAATGACCCTAGTAAAAGAGTCTTTATATAGTCGACTCCTTTGTCTTTATGGACTAAGTCATCTACCTATCACATGCTGGTATAATGTTATCTATATGCCCCATTGTAATAGAATGAAAGAAACATGAAACCAGTTAGAGTTTCACGAAAAACCATTAAGGAGGAATGATAAGAATGACAGAATCAACGAAATGGAAACATGGTGCTCGAGGGCATTCATTCATCACTTCGTTTAGCGGAGGAAAAGACAGTGTTTTAGCTCTATACAAAGCATCGATGGATGGAGATGCGATCGGCCTGATTGTGATGCTGGAGGAAGAAGGAAAGCGGTCCAGATCCCACGGAATGCCTCCAGAGCTTATCCGTGCACAAGCGGAATCGATCGGCTTGCCCGTATTCACAGCAGCTGCCAGTTGGACAGATTATGAAAATGTCTTCATGACCCTTTTAGAAAAAGCAAAGGAACAAGGGGCAGAAGTGCTAGTAACGGGGGACCTGGATATGCCTGAACACGGCTGCTGGCATGAAAAAGTGGCGAAGAATGCAAGGCTAAAGCTTGGGATGCCATTATGGGGAATGAACCACCGCAAAGCTGTCGAAGAGTTCATCAACCTGGGATTTGTATCCATCGTTGTAACGGTTAATTTATCCCTGGGCATGCGCCCTGAAGATTTAGGGCGAACGTTGACTCATGAATACATAAAGGAACTTGAAGCCCGAGGGATCGATCCTTGCGGAGAAGGTGGAGAGTTCCATACCACAGTAGTGGATGGACCGATTTTCAAACATCCTGTTCCCGTTTTAAAACGTGAGATTTTGAAAGACGGAGATTATGCTTTTTTGCCGTTGGATCTGGATCAAGTGTCGGATAGTCGCGTTAGAAAGTAACCCTGCATGATGGTTGAACAATGAAAAAGCTGGAGATCAGATGGTTGATCTTCAGCTTTTTCCCCTTTAAATATAATTATTAAATTAAAATTGCACTCCTGATTCCAACACCAGATGTTCTTTGAGTGTTTGCTGTAATGTACCCTTTGTCTCTACTTGACTGTCGAATGACACTCCTGTATCAACTATTTTTCTGACAAGCTCTACCCGTAGCCCTGTAAGGATTGCCTTGCATCCCATCATATTAATTCCGTTTAAGATCTTCTCAAATTGAAAAATGACATCCAATTCCATTTCGGCAATACCCGATAAATCTATAATAAGGGTTTGAATTTGCATAGAACTGATTCCCATCAACACTTTCTCTTTCAATGTATTGATACGATAGGTATCTACCATTCCAATTAAAGGAAGTACCGCAACCGAGCTGGCTATCGGAATGATAGGTACCGATAGATTTTCCACCAGCTTTTTTTGCGACAATAGCAGTTCATCTTTGTAATCAGAATAACTGATAAAGAAATTGTTCAGGAACTGATCAACACTGTCATTGATTCGTTTTTCCAAATCAAAGAATTTCTTTCGTGGAGATTCATTATCCTTATTCTGATCATCAAATTGATAAAGGAAATACCATAAAGTTCTTCTAATTGCATGTACCCATTCCAGTTTGAATGCAAGTGTGAGAGAATGTTGCGCCCATGCAATACCCTCTACCTTTGCAAATTCAACCAGCTCTTCTTCTCTGTTTTCAACGATATAGTGAGCTAACATTTCTGCATTCTTTAATAGATCGATGTTTCCTTTTTCTAGAATATCATTGATTTTGCTCCCAACATTTACAGCTTCAGATAAGAGCATTTGCTGGAATTTCTCTCTGTTAGCCGTAAGAAAATCCGTTACCTCTTCCTTATTATGGAATAATCCATTCATAATAACACGCTCCTTTTTATCCTGATATATTCCCTATTCGTTGCTTTGAATAAAAATCCTTCTAAAACAAGTATTTCAAATATTTATTTAACATTTCACACCAATTTAATCGTCAGGTTTGTTGGGCAGAAAATCATTAATCAATTTACCCATTCATTTTAATCACCTATCGACACCTGTAAGAAAAGTGGGCCGGATACTTGGGACTACATTTGATTTGCTATGAACCTTAGAACAAACTCATCCTGCCTAATAAAAAGGTCAACAAAACAAAAAAAACAGTAAAGATATCTTAATTTTATATGTCTGAAAATTCTTATAATTAAATAAATACGGAGGGGAGGATAAATAGATGAAGACGAAGGTAAATAGTTTCAGGAGCAGGGTTGTCATGATTGGAATAATGGTACTGATGTTAGCGATTAGCGGCTGCTCTACCAATATGGGGGCAAATTCGGGTGACCAGGCTGATGGACAGGCTTCCAACAAAGAAAATAAGTTGGTCATTGCCCGTCTATCCGATGTGGAGAATCTTGATCATCATTTTATGTCCACCATCAATGCAGCAAGTGTGACACACGGTAAAATTTACGAGGGGCTTGTCGGCAGAGACAAAAATGCCAAAATCAAGCCATTACTTGCTGAGGAATGGGAGCAGTTGGATGATACAACGTGGGAATTCAAACTAAGAGATGATGTCTCGTTTCATGATGGGACACCATTTAATGCCGAGGCTGTGAAGAAAACGTTTGATCGTTTAACAGACCCAAAGGTGGCTTCGCCTCGAGCAGTTGTATTCAAAATGGTCAAGGAAGTAAAAGTAGTCGATGATCATACCGTTCAATTTCTTTTATCTGAACCTTTTTCACCCTTATTATCCATCCTGGCGAGTCATGAAGGCGGAATCATCAGTCCCAAGACGATCGATAAATATGGAAAGGACATTATCCAAGAGCCGGTCGGCACAGGTCCATTTGAGTTCAAGTCCTGGGAAACAGGAAAAGAGATTGTGTTTAATAGAAACGACGAGTACTGGAGAGATCAACCAACTATAAGCGAAGTCGTATTCAAAGTCGTACCAGAAGAGACAACGAGGATTTCTATGCTTGAAACAGGCGAAGCCCATATTGCGGAACCTCTTTCTGTCACGATGATGGATTCGGTGAAGGCTTCCGATAATGTTGAAGTATACCGAAGTGAAGGCTTTGGTACCGAGTATGTAGGATTCAATGTACAAAAGGAACCTTTCAATGATGTCCGTGTCCGGAAAGCCATATCCCATGCAGTTGAAATGGATTCCATCATGAAAGGTGTATTTAATAATGTAGGGAAAAAATCCAACTCCTTATTAGGGTCTAAAGTGTTTGGCTATCATCAGGATATGGAGGCATATGAGTATAATGTAAACGAAGCCAAGAGGTTACTGGCCGAGGCCGGGTATCCTGATGGATTCAAAACCACATTGCTTACAATGGACAGTAAAGAAAGGATCAGCCTGGCTGAAGTCATGCAATCCCAACTCAAAGGAATTGGAATCGACCTAGAAATCCAGATCCAGGAGTATGGCACCTTTGTAGAGCAAGCCACAAGTGGAAATTCAGAGATGTTCATCATCAGTTGGAGAAATGCTACAGGTGATGCAGACTATAATCAATACAATCTCTTCCACAGCAATTCCCATGGACCTGCCGGAAATACATTTTTCTATAGTAATGAAGAGGTAGATCAATTGATCGAACAGGCACGTTCTGAAATGGATCAAGAGAAACGTTTGGAGCTTTATGCAAAATCTCAGGAGCTTCAAATGGAAGACGCGGTCTATATCCCGGTTCGGGTGATTGAAAACATGGCGGCGATTCGAAACAACGTAAAAGATTTTTCTATCAGTCCTGCCGGTTATTTGGAAATCAATGATATTAGCATTCAATAATCTTTTTTAACTAAACGATTGAGGAAGACCAAAAATGAGAAGTTGCCTAACTTCTCATTTTTTATTTCTATTTACTTATTCTTTCTTTCCTGGGCTTTAATGGCCACCTTCTCAAGTCTATTTTGTGCAAATTCCACATCTGACTTCGGCATCGCTTTATTATTTTTAAGGTCCTTATTCTTCTGTTTAGACATTCTTTCACCACCCATTTTGTTTTATTAATATAGTGTACAAGAGTGGCAACAAATATGAGGCCATTCGAAATTTTTCCTGGCCTACAATTGAACATAAAAAAGTCGACTCCATAGGAATCGACTTTTTATATTGAATGATTAAAAAACCCCATTCTCATTAGGTGAATCCTCCGGAATGGCTTGCCCAACATCCCACAATTCAACGATCCGCTCATTCTCGAAACGGAAGATATGAACGACAGCCCCTCCCAGGTCCTCTGGATTCTGCCTCACATGTGAGTGAACCGCAACCGTGTCACCTTCCTGGATGGCACGTTTGACTTCGAGTATCTTGTCCGGGTTCCCGGCTGCATTCTCTTCCATGGCAGACATAAGCGAATCTGCATCCCCGGGAAAATACGGATTGTGGTGGCGAAAGTCAGGACCTGCATGACTTTCGTATGCTTCCCGAACGTTCCCTGATGCGACAAGTTCCAGAAATGAGACTGCTCTTTCTTTAATGGTGAGTGAACGATTCACTTCAATCATCCTTTCATTTCAACCGCTATACTTTGATTTTAAAGGAAAAGGTTGGAGTTGGCGAATGAATAAAAAAGCAAGGCCCATGCAGGTCAATGATTTGTTGGATTATCGTGTATTAAATGCATTCAACATCCAAATATGCTGCTCGAGTGAAGTTTTAATTCCGATGAATAAGTCCGTTGTAGGTTGGTCCTGAGAACCTTCTGCTGCTTCAATGATTTTCTTGGAATCAGTCACAACTTGTTGAAAATCTTTCACTAAGGTATCCACCATTTCAGTGGACGATTCTTTCCCATTGGATTCTTCAATGGTAGCCGTTTCAAGGTACTCTTTTAATGTAGCGATTGGCTTCCCTTTGATCGTCAGTATTCTTTCTGCTATTTCATCTATATAATTTCCAGCCTCGTTGTAGTATTCTTCAAATTTCTCATGCAGGGTGAAGAATTCCGGACCCGTTACATACCAATGGTAATTGTGTAGTTTTGTGTAAAGGACGTTCCAATTGGCCAACTGTTTGTTAAGGGCAACGACTAATTGTTGATTCATGTATGTTCTCTCCTTTTGTTTTTGTTATAAATGTATTATACCTTTATTTATAATTATTATCAATTAATAAGAATTATCATCAATTGATTACATCATTATTTTTTCCACCGATATTGATAAAATACGCTATCTCAAAAATAAAACCAACAGGAGCGCGACTTTTTCATAAGTCCATCACTCCTGTTGGTTTTATAGATCTTTTTGTTCCACATTAAGTTCAATCAGATTACCATCTGGATCGGCGCAGAAAATTTGTGCGAATCCGCTTTTTGAGTTAGGTTTTTCAAGGATTTCAACCTTGTTCTTTTTCAACCATGTAAGAGTATCATGGTAGCTTTCCACTCTTAGGGCAAAATGACCTTCCCTGCTGGATAGGCGCTTATCCTGACGGATGGTCTGGGACGAGGGGTCGACGATTAAGTGGAGCTGCTGCCCCTCTATTTCATACCAGGCACCTGGAAAATCAAAATCGGGACGCGTGATTTCGTTTAAACATAAGGTTTTCCCATAGAAATTTTTCGCTTTTTCCAGATCTGTCACCGTAAGACTCACGTGATGGAGACACGTATACTTAATCAATATCCTCACTTCTTTCTTTTTTTGTATAGGACTTGCCCATTTACACCGTCATCTTCCAACTGGACAACGCCAGCCACCGCTCTTTCTCTTTATAATCCGGCACGATTCTCCCGACAAGTCGCCAGAAAGACCGGTCGTGATTGAGGTGGACCATGTGGCACATTTCATGGACGACCACGTAGTCGATGACATCCCGGGGGGCCATGGCAAGCTTCCAGTTGAACGTCAGCTGTCTTCTCCCATCACAGGTTCCCCAGGTCGTTTGACTGTCTGAGATGCGGATGGAACGGGGCTTGGTTTTAAAGTGACGTTGATGGACCGCAATGCTTTTCTCTACCATCGCTTTGCACTGCTTGTAGTAAAAACGTTTTAACGTCTGTTGGATCCGTTCATCCTCAAGCTCTTTTACTTTGATATGCAATGTATGTCCGTCAAATGTGACATGATTCTGTGTGATCGATGGATCGTGTTGAACCTGTATGGGAAATGAGTTCCCAAGAAACAAAAAGGGTTCCCCATGATGATACGTCTTCTCTTGTGGTCCATTCAGACGATCCTTCATTTCCTTCGATTTCTCCAGGATCACATCCCATTTATCCTCCAGCAGCCGGATCACCGATTCATCCGGGGTCCCTTTAGGTGCATGGACTTCAATGTTTCCGAAACTGTCCAAGTAAATCCCGATGGATGTCCGATTCTTATATTTAATCTCAAACTGTATTGTCTCACCAGAATAAGTATGGATCATTTGTCATCCCCTGTATCGGATGGCCAACCCTTTTAAGAAATTCCGCGCATACCGGTCACCGCACACTCTGTAATTGTTATGGCCTTCTCTTCTCATAATCGCTCCCAATTCGCCTTTTGTGATCACCACTCCAGCCAGATCCAATATTTCGATCATATCCTCACTTGTTAAAGAGAGTGCGATCTTTACCTTCTTTAAAAGAAGATTATTCACATGTTCATACGTCAATTCCGGTCGATCCGTCTGTCCCGGTTTTGGTCCTCTTTTAAACGTAATGAAGCCGTTTAAAAAGGACTCGTACATTTCATCATCACATGGGATATGGTCTTCATCCTCAATGATCTCTTCCTCGAAATCATCACTGTACTGTGTTTTTGTGAGCACCTTCAGCACTTCTTCCTTTGAGAGCCCAATGCCTCCAAGCTTGAAGATCTCTACCATTTCTGTATTTTTGATATCCAGTGCATATCGTAATCGTATTAATATATCGTTATTATTTAGGTTCATGTGTCGACCTCCTGAGATTTTCCTATCACTAAAACAATAGCTTACCACTATAAGGTCTTGTTTTATAGTATGGCCTGAAAAAGAAGCTTACCTGATGACAGATAAGCTTCTTCTATACTTGTCAGTCTGCACCCGGATTAATGAACCGATGCAGCCATCCTCTGCCCCTTACCAAATTTAGCAAAGACAAAGCGAATGAACGACCCCATGATGACAAACTGAAGAAGAAGAGCAAAGATGAAATTTTTAGAAGCAATCGAAAAGTAGTTTTCAACTAATGTACTCTCTCCCGGGTCATCAAAGAAATACGTCATTCCCAATCCCAAAAGAGACATCAAGCAAACCATCCACACCACCATAACGGAAGTGAACAGAATCACATACAAACTCTTGGATTTATCGAATGGCAAAGAAAACACCATCTTATGTGCCAACGGTCCGACAACAAATAATTCCAATAGTAATGATTGAATTTATACATCAATCGTGTACACACTTCTCCACCTGTCACCATGACCCAGCCTTCTTGTTCTCCATCTTCCCTATTCTTTTTTTTATAATCCAATCTCAACTTCAAACATTCCTTTACTTCACCTTCACCGTTTAATCCTGTTATACTTACATTATCTGCATATAAAAACTGAAATGAGTGATGTAATGATAACCTCATATGAGAAAATAAATCTGTCCGGAAACAAACTGGCTGAAGTTTATCTCCATAAAACTCCCGACAAACGATTTATCGTATCGATTCCAGCAATCCATTGGTCTGCTGAATTCAATCAAAAGGATGACATCAGCATTCAAAGTACAAAACTTCAATCCTCACTTAATTTTCATATGTTCCAGGGGGATACAGACGAATTGGTAACAGCTATCGAAAAGTTAGTTCAAAGCCATTCTTGATACACGACAGCAAATTTCATTTGCTGTTTTTTTCTTGCTTAAATTAGAAATGTTCCTTATAAATATCCTTCAGCATAAGTGTCATTCTCTCCGATGATCCAATACTTTTTAATCTCACACTGCTACCTTCACCTGACTCGGATGAATTCAATCATCATTTTGGGAGAATATAAAAATTGTGCATTCAAAGCAGGAAGGAGGCACACAAAATGAATTTTAGGAGGATGTTTATGGGAATTTTAAGTGGAAATCCAAAAGACGAACCAATGCATTATGGTGAAGTATTCAGTACATGGAACTATTTATTCTCAGCTAAAAATGCGGTTGCTGGTTATCAGCTTCAACTGAACCACGCTGGGGATGAAGACCTTAAGAAGTTACTTAAAGAAGGAATAGAAGCCGGACAGGAAGAGGCAAAACAAATTGAAACCCTGCTTAAAGAAAATGGAATCGGCTTACCGCCTACCCCTCCTGAACCGCCACAGGCATGTCTAGACGACATTCCAACAGGTGCCCGTATGCCGGACCCTGCTATTTCTGCCGCACTGTCAACTAATATTGCTGCAGGATTAGTTGCTTGCAGTACGGCCATCGGTCAATGTATTCGTGAAGATGTGGCTATGATGTTCGGACAATTCCATATGCAAAAAGCTCAATTAGGGGCTAAAGTACTAAAATTAAACAAAGAAAAAGGCTGGTTAATCCCTCCGCCCCTTCATAAAAACAAACAAGAACATTGTGATTGACGATTTGAATTCATACCTAAAAGACCTGTTCGTGTAACAGGTCTTTTACTTTTCATAATACATAGCTGGTGATAGAACCTAAAAAGAGGGATCTATATACCATAAGATCCCTCTCCCTAAATATTATCTAGTTATTCTTGTTGCTTGAGTTACTGGAACCACTGGAATTATTGGAGTTGCTGGAATTACTTCCACCTTTTGCTCCGATTTCCTGATAGAATTTTTTGTCATGGTTTTCTGAGGTTGCTTCTCCGCCCTTTTCACCAATCTCTTGGTAGAATTCTTTATCATGGGTTCTGGCTGTTTTTTCTCCGCCTTTACGGCCTGCTTCTTCGTAACTCATTTTGCTGTTGGTGTCATTGTTGTTGCTACTGTTTTTACTATTATTGTTGCTGTTGTTGTTACTGTTTGCCATAATGAAAATCCTCCTTAAGTTTAGTAAAAGTGGTGTGTACGTTTGTACATTCGTTATATACCTCGATTGTATCTTTCTAAACGGAATTTGGATATTTTAACATTTTTGTAAATTAATTTATACCACAGGGTTCAGCTGGTAAAGCATCATTAAAACGTGAAAACGTCCTGTCTCCATTGGAACAGGACGTTTTCACGTTTTATTAAGCTTAAACCTCAATCAGCGGAAACCGAAGTGTAACCGTCGTACCTTTTCCCGGCTCGCTGTCAAACTGTATGCCACCGTTGTATTTCTCCACGATGTTGAAGCAAATCATAAGCCCCAGGCCGGTTCCTTTACTTTTTAAGGAGTAGAAAGGAGTCCCGAGGTTCTTCACTTCCTCCTGACTCATTCCACGGCCGCTGTCTATAATCTGAATGCAGACATTACCTTTTACTTTGGCAGCCTTTACCTCAACGGACCCGCTATGTCGGGAGGCTTCAATGGCATTTTTGATTAGATTGATAAGGAGTTGCTTCAATTCAATGGAATTGGCCGCCACATAACAATCTTTTTCCACGTTTAGATCAATACCGTTATCGTTCAACAGACCATACATGTTGAGGAGTTCCGTTACATCTTGCAAAACCAGTTCAACATCGACGTTGTCCACATTCTCCCCTTGATCGGGCTTTGAAACGGACAGGAACTGGGAAATCACATGCTCCGCCGTATCGAGTTCATTCATCATCAGGGCAAAATTCTGCTTCTGGCTTTGACTGAATGCCGGGTCTTCCAGATAAAATTGAAGAAATCCATTTACGACGGTCAGGGGGTTCCGGATTTCATGGGCGACAGCCGCTGCCAGTTGCCCTGTCGTTCTCATCCGCTCCGCCTGCTGCACCTGTTCATAGTAAACCCGCTGCTTCTGAATCCGTAGATTCGTTAAATGAAAGATAAAATAGAGCAGGACCTGACTGGCCAAGAAGTTCACAACATTCCCTACTAAATCTGTGTATATGTAAGGATATTCTTCTCCTTTATCTACGAATCCGATATAACCGAATGTAAACGCAATGAAAGTAAGATTGATCGCAAGGGAAAAATAAAAAAGCCACTTGTCAAAAAAGAGAATGGATAGGGCAGGAATAAAACAGAGCAAAAGAAACTCCGACCACGTTTCCGGATACAAGTAAAATAACGCGTAAAAATAACCGGTCGAGGAAATGACCGTCATATACCTCATCCACGCATTCTCATACCACGGATAAACCAATAGACAAATAGAGATGACCACGATCATCACTCCATGCACCGCGAATCGTGAATTCACCGGGTTATCCACCAGTAAACCTGCCCACATCAAGATGATGATGAACGAAACAATCATATAATAGTATTTTTTATGTAATCGACCATGAAATTCCTTCATTAAAAATGCTCCCACTAAAAAACTCTATTTCTGTCATTCTATGACAGGACATAGTAACTATCTTACAAAAATCGGGAATAGTCAATAATGGAAATAAAGTAAAATTAGAGGGACGGACCTTCACAAGGTCCGTCCCTCCTCACTATGATTAGAAAATTTTCAGCAACTCATCAAATGAATCGATGGCTTGCGTATATTCTTCCACTTCCCCAAATCCATAGCGGGCATAGACAAAAGGAATCCCCGCTTCCTTCGCCGCCTTTTGGTCCCCTTCTGTATCTCCAACGTATACAGGGGCATTTAAATGGTTGCGCTCGATAATCAATTTAATATTTTCACCTTTTGAAAGTCCTGTCCTTCCAGGGTTTTCATAATCGATGAAATGCTTATCCAGTCCGTGATAGTCGTAAAAGGCCTCTATGTATCCGTCCTGACAGTTGCTCACGATAAACAGCTTGTACTTCTTCGACAGCTCTACAAGCACCTCTTCCACATGATTATAGAGATTCCCTCCATGCTTACTTAAGTGCGGGATTTCATGACGGGAAAGATCTTTCAGAAGCTGCCCCCGCTCCTCTTCATTCAATTCAGGGAACAATATCCTCCCGATTTCTTTCATTTGAAGCCCCATTGTTCCCTCAAGATGCTTCCTAGTTATACCTTCTTTTAACTGGTTATGATCGTTGATAACGTTGTTCCATGCATCCAGAACGGATTCGATGGGATCCCAAAGTGTTCCGTCCAGGTCGAAGATAATGCTGTCCATGAATGATTCCTCCAATTCGTTCGGTGTTTTTCCGACAGGGAAAAAATGTCATTGTATGTAGTATAGCAGAAATTCATGGGGAAGGTATTCCCTAAGTGATCTATGCTGCTCCCATAGATCACACCGAGAACAGGGAATTTATGTTAAAATAAAGAATAGAGTCATAGCCTATAACGGAGGGAAATTCAATGAGCAAACATACCGAGCTGCATAATCTAATATATGAAAGCTGCAAAGAACTCGACTTCTCTGGGGTCGTACTCGTCAAACAAGGTACAGAAGTATTATCAGAAAGTGCCCATGACTTTGCGAATCGATCGGATCGCCTTCCGAACACCCCGGATACACGTTTCGGAATCGCTTCTGGGAGTAAGTTATTTACAAGCATAGGGATAGGTCAATTAGTTGAAAAAGGAATCATTTCTTTTGACACCCGTTTAAAGGATTGTTTGGATATCGACTTTCCTCATTTTGATGAAACTGTGACCATCCATCACCTTTTGACTCATACGTCAGGAATCCCGGATTATTTCGATGAAGAAGTGATGTCTGATTTTGAAGAGCTGTGGAAAGAAAGACCGGTTTACCATATGAGATCCCTCAAGGACTTTCTGCCATTCTTTCAATCCAGCCAGATGAAATTCACCCCCGGTGATCGATTTCATTACAATAATGCAGGGTTCATCCTATTGGGATTGATCATTGAGCAACAAACCCGGCAGTCTTTCACAGATTACATAGAATCTGAGATTTTCCAGAAAGCAGGTATGGAAAGTTCAGGATATTTTTCATTAGACTGCCTTCCTTCCAATACAGCAGTGGGATATATAGAGGCAGAGAATACATGGCGAACCAACCTCTACTCAATCCCTGTAAAAGGCGGGGCTGACGGCGGGGCGTTTATTACCGCTTCAGATATGATGAACCTTTGGGAAGCTTTATTTTCTTATAAACTAGTAAATGAAGAAACGACCAGGAAGCTACTGACCCCTCATGTCCATGTGAATGGGGAGGTTCACTACGGTTATGGAATCTGGATGAACCGAAGAAATGATGAAATCTATAAGTTTCATGTTATGGGGTATGATCCCGGAGTGAGTTTCCGTTCCTCTTATTATCCTCATCTTGAATTGAAGCTTTCGATTCCATCCAATCGAGAATCCGGACCGTTTGAGATGACGAAATCGATTGAGGGATATTTGGGGATCTAAGTGCATTAAATATAGGTTTCCATCGTCCGGTTTTCCAATAACAAAGAACGATGGAGCCTCCTTTCTTCCAGGAGCTTCAAGTGAAATATCTCATACCTCCCCATATTAAAACACCCAGCGCAACAATGGTTAAAAGTAAGTCTAGTAAAGCCGTCTTCTTCCTTCCATTCTTCAGACTTATCACTGCATCATATATGCTCTTAAACACCCAAAAAGCCATTAGAGACATCCAGCCAATGAAGTCATTTTGAGGCTGGTCATCAAACAACATGATCCATGCCGCTATAATAAATGAAAGCAGGAAGACATTGATTGCAATCTTTTCACCGTCACGCCCCTCCGTCTACCGGGTCACATATCTTTGTTTTATCTATCTTTTAAAGGATACAAACGATATTCCCATCTATGTGTGCATTCCTCCAGCATATAATGGCCCATCTCTTCATCCCGTACGATACGGGTGCATTGCTGTCTCGGGATGGCTCCCTTATCATTGTCAGCCGTCACTTCGATCCAGGGCTGATCCGTTGCTTCATCATAATGTGCCACTAGCTGATTTCCATTTACGTTGATGGTTTCACCACTATCCTTACTCTTAAGCTTCTTCATGAACGATTCGATATCAGCTGTGATGTCTTCTGCCCTTCCGGAAGATCGGGAGGGATTCAATGATAGCTCTTTTATTCCTTGCCAGGTAGAGAACCGAACGGTATCATCCGTGATCCATTCAGCCGTGTCCAAGCCTAAAGCATCTTCCGCATCCAAACCCGTTGGATGATCCTTGCCTTGTATGATCATTTTAATCGTTTGATCATCAAGACGCTTACCGATAAACCCGAACGATGTCTTGTAAAATTCATAAAGATACGTGGTTTCACCCAGGGTAAAGGAGCGGTATTCTATGGTCACAGACTTATTTGTCGGAGACTCGATGGTCGTATATTGGTTCTCCATGAGCCAAACCATGATACTGTGTATGAGCAGGACCGGAATGCTCACGGTTAAGAAGGCGATGGTCCACCCCTTATGAAATCTTGAACGAAACCCGATGACAGCCAGTAAGATGATATTCAATAGCATCGGAAACACATATCCCGTGGGTTTCAAGAAAAGGATGTAGTAATCCATAAGATACATGATGATCAGTAGTGCGTTCACTAACCCTAATAAGATCAACGCCCGTTTTGTGAAGCTCATGGGTATCCCCCTTCCCTCCTAATTATTTCAAATGTTTTGGATTACTTCAATTCTCTGTTTCATAAAAAAAAGAGCCTATCCTTTTTTAGAATAAGCTCTTGCTTTATGGTTTGCTAAACCATCCTTTATTCAGGCGACAACTCACTTTCTGTCACCCACTTATGATTCTTTACCTCTTCTCCACCTGTCACTGGTGTGAAATCCACCATATACACCGTCGTCTCTTCAACGGAATCAATTGTCGCGGTCGCCCCTTCCATCCCTTTCATGTGATCGGCGTTTAGGACGACTTCATCCCCCGATGTATAGGGTTCCTCACCATGATCTTCAATCTCATCATGGATGACCCATTTATGGTCTTCCACTTTTTCTCCACCAGTGGTCGGTGTATAGGTAACAGTATAGACGAAGGTATCGTAAGCACCTGTGATCGTGGCTTCGGCTCCCTTCATCCCTTTCATATGGTCATCTTGGATGATGGCTTTGCTTCCTACTGCATAGGTTGGATTCGCCGCTTCCTTCAAGCCTTCCGGTACTTCCCCTGAACTGGAGTGGTTCATGTCATCATGATCCATCCCGTCCATGTCTTCCTGCATCTCCTGGTCATTTCCGCCTTCATGTCCCGTACCCTCTCCATTGTTGGAGCAGGCTCCCAATAGGAGAAACAGTGCTGTAACGAGTAACAAGAACGATTTTTTACCATTTGTAGTCATGGTCATCCTCCTTTTCATCTTCCCACTAAAGTTTACCCCGCATATTTGCAATTTATATGGAGAAAGGGAAAAGTACCATGAAGAATTTATGACAAATGCATCCGGCTTTCAGGCATTGTGCATAGTTTTTTCATATTTTTTCGGTAAAATAAAGGAAATGACAAAATGAGGTTATACCATGAATAAAATTTCTACCAAGTTAGCCCTCTACTTTACGATCGCGGTTCTCGTGATGGAAGGGTTATTGATGCTCTATCTACATGACAATATCATCGATACACGGATCGATGAGGAGTTTCAATCGATTCTATCCCGGGGGAACAGTCATCGTGATGTGTTAGAAGACCGTTATTCGGAAACGACACTGCATCACATAGCCCTCATGGAATCCAAAACGGAAACGGAAGTCGTGATCACGGATAAAAATCATAACGTCATCATAGGTTCAAGGAAATTAACGGATGGAATGCGTAAACTAATTCAGATCCCTCCTGAATCCTTGACCCGTGAAGGAAAGGTGATCGAATCAAATTGGAAGGATATGAATTATTTAGCCACCGTCACATCCTTCGAAAGTGAACGGAACGAGGGATATGTCTATATGTTCAAAAGCGCCGCACCGTTGCGGAACCTGATCAACCAATTGAACAGCCATTTCCTTCTCGCAGGAATACTGAGTCTCATCATCTTAACGGGTATCCATTTTCTCCTGTCGAAACTTCTGACGCGTCCCTTGTTAAAAATGAAGCAGGCGACGGAAAAATTGAGCAAAGGGAACTTTGAGGTGAAGCTTCCGGAACTCGGTCAGGATGAACTTGGAGATCTATCGGATTCCATTCAGAGGCTGGCGACAGATCTAGAGACCATTCAACAGGAGCGTACTGAGTTCTTAGCGAATATTTCTCATGAGCTCAGAACCCCCCTGACGTATGTTCAAGGATATGCCAATGTAGCTCTTCGAGAGGACATCCCGGAATCTGAACGAAAAGAATATCTGAACATCATCCAAGAAGAATCCAAAACCATCCTGACATTGATCGAAAATTTATTTGAGCTGGCAAAGATTGATGAAAACAATTTTTCCATTCAAACTGAAACCATCGATTCGGGCTCTTTTTATCAAAAAGTCATCAACAAGGTTGCTCCTGTTTTTAAAAGAAAGGGAATCGATCTCATTTTGACTGTGAAGGAGGATTTCCCGTTCCATGCCGATCCCATTCGACTTGAACAAATCGTCATGAACTTATTGGATAACGCACTAAAACATTCGCCCCCGCATTCAACGACTGAAGTGACGGTTGAGCGAAACGAATCAGGGAATATGAGCCTCTTGATTAACGACCAGGGAATGGGCATCCCACCGGATGAACTTCCACAGGTATTCAACAGGATGTACCGGGTGGAGAAATCACGTTCCAGGGAATTTGGCGGATCCGGTCTCGGGCTATCCATTGTAAAAGAACTGGTGGAAGCACACGGCGGTCAAATTTCAATACAAAGTGAACGAAATAAAGGAACATCGATCAACATTATTCTGTGATGCTTGGAGGTCAGTCTGGTGAATACCATTTTATTAATCGATGATGAAAGAAGGATGCTGAACCTGCTGGAGCTTTATCTGAAGCCTCACGGGTATATATGCAAAAAGAAAAATAATGGCTATGACGCGATTCAGGCTGTAAAAAAACATTCCGTAGACCTGGTCATTTTAGATATCATGATGCCTGAGCTCAGTGGCTTTCAAACCTGTGAAAAAATCAGGGAGTTTTCAAACGTCCCCATCATCATGTTAACGGCCAGGGGTGATAAGGATGACGTCATTAAAGGCTTAAACGCCGGGGCTGATGACTATATCACAAAACCATTTGACGAAGGGGAACTTGTCGCACGTGTGAACGCTCAATTCAGAAGGATCAAACAGTATGAACAAGTAGAGGATCATCACTTGACCAGAGGGGCTTTTACGTTGGATGGAGACGCCTACAGGTTAAAATATGAAAATGAAATCAGCCCTCTGACGTTAAAAGAATATAAAATCCTGCACTCCTTGATGAAGAACACTGAACGGGTATACACCCGGGAACAGCTCCTTCTCATGGTATGGGATATCCATTCCACGACCGATATCCGAACCGTGGATTCCCATATCAGGAATTTAAGGGAAAAGCTGAAAAAAGCAGGCTTCCCCATTGAACATCATTTGAAAACAATATGGGGCATCGGCTACCAGTGGAAAACATAAAAAAAGATCAAAGGCTCCCTGTCCTTTGATCTTTTCTTATGTTCATTTCCTTTAGGCGATTTTCTTACATTCCTCTGCACATTTGAAGCAAGCATCGGCACATGCCTGACAATGATCATGATCATGCTTCTTGCATTCTTCCCCACATGCTTCACAAATCGCAGCACACACACTGGCAAGCTCAGACGCAAATGGAGTCCCTCTTACTAAGGATTGTTCTAAGTATGCACACATATCCGCACATTCCCGATCGTACCGGATACATTCTTTCATCATGTTGAGGTCTTCTTCCTTTAAACAAGAATCGTAACAATGATTACACGCCACCATACATTCATGCAGTGCGTTGATGGCAGATTGATATTTTTCGTGTGACAAGTTGAATTCCTCCTTTTATGATTAGTATTTCCTACACGTTTACTATATCCCTTTCATTTTCCGATAAACGGATAAGGTACATTTTTTTATAAACAAAGAGGTTTATTTTCATTTGCATATCTTCTGCAAAAATAGAGGGTAAACAGGGTCATCTTGGAAGAGCACCCCTTGTATTAGGCAGGAGTAAACAGGGACGGACCTCATGCTTTCTTATGGATGCACAAGGTCCGTCCCTTCTTTTGATTAACCACCCCTTTTATGGAATAATGGATAAATGCTCGTTCCATTAGTGCAAATAACCAATGGAAGACCGGGTGGATGGGCCTTTTTTCAGTTCATCCGATACATATATTAGTTTTGATTCAAATCATGGAGGTATGAATTGTTGTTTGCACAAATCACTGAACGTAAAAGCTTGAGGCCCAAACATCTTTTTATCTACATCACCCTCGCACTATGTGTGGCCGCTTCCCTCTATTTCGTTTATCACAATCATGGATGGTACGATCGACCGATTGCCGAAGTGATCAGTACGAAGATTGTGGAATCGACGGAGATGGAGGATATGAATGGAAATAAAGATACGCTCTACTCCCAGCAGATCGTAGCCGCGCTGAAGAACGGGGCTCAAGAGGGAGAAACGATCACTTTAACCAATGAGTATTCATCCTCCGGGGCCACGGATCAGGAATATCACCCCGGGAATGAATTATTCGTAAGCATCGATTCATCGTCAACAGGAAAGACAGAATTGACCGGGAGCATAGAAGACGTCAAACGGGATACATACATGATGATCATCGGCTGGGTTTTTATCCTGCTCTTATTGGTGGTAGGGAAGAAGCAGGGGCTGTTCTCACTGATCACTCTCGGAGTCAATGCCATCATCCTTTCCTTTGCCCTGGACATTTACCTGAATTCTGCTGATATAAGCCTGTTGGTGGTATGCAGCATAGGAGTGATATTATTTACGGGCATATCGTTGTTACTGGTCAATGGCTTTAATGAAAAAACGTATGCAGCGGTTGTCGCTACCCTGATTGGAACGTTCATGACTCTCCTGATTGCATATGTTGTCGTAGGATTCACCTCCGGAAACGGCCTCCGTTATGAAGAGATGCAATTCCTGACCCGTCCATACGAAATGGTGTTCATGGCAGGGATACTGGTGGGGTGCTTGGGAGCGGTGATGGATGTTGCCATCACTTTATCGTCGTCCATCTTCGGACTGTACGAGAAGAATCCAGCCATCTCCATCAGAGCGCTGAGGAAGTCGGGATTCGAAATCGGCCAGGACATCATGGGAACGATGACGAATATTTTGTTCTTCGTCTATATCAGCGGGGCGATTCCCATGCTCATTCTCTTTTTCAAAAATGCTTCCCCACTGGGATTCACCCTTTCCATGAACCTTTCACTGGAAATGGCGAGGGCACTGACCGGGGGAATCGGCATTGTACTGGCGATCCCGATTGCCATCTATACTTCCATCTTTTTTGTCAATCGAAAGAAGGCAAGACCATGACTGTACAACTTTATCTCGCAGCCATCCTTTTCATCTTAATGATCACGATTGGTGGAAAAAAAGGTGCCCGGTCCTTTGTGGCCTTATTCCTGAACTTCGGCGTGCTTCTTTTCACTATCATTTTGATGAACGACCCGAATCTGAATCCAATTATCCTGACACTGATTGCCTGCACTCTGATCAGCTGCATTTCCTTGTTTTTCATCAGTGAAATCAACATCAAGACAGTGACAGCGTTTCTTTCGACGATCATCACCACCGGCTTACTGCTCTTCTTCATTCTGATGTTGACCGATCAGGCGATGATCCAGGGATTCAGTGAAGAGGAAACCGAGGAAATCGGGGCGTTATCCCTTTTTGTCGGAGTGGATTTTGTGAAAATCGGCGCTTCCATGATCATAATGAGTACCCTTGGCGCCATCATTGATTTATCCATCTCCATTTCTTCGCCCATGCGTGAAATCGCTTATCACAACCCCGCCATCAGCCAAAAGGATTTATTTTCCTCCGGGCTGAGCATTGGCAGGGATATCCTCGGAACCAGTACAAATACGCTGTTCTTTGCTTTCTTCGGAGGCTATATGGGACTGCTGATCTGGTTCAAAGATCTTTCCTACACAATCGGGGAAATTGTGAATTCCAAAGTATTCAGTTCCGAAATGATCTTCATAGGATCAGCGGGAATCGGTGTCGCCCTCGCAATACCGGTTACTTCCTGGATTACGGCTTACTATTTGGTGAAGCGGAGAAGCGAGTCGAGGGACAGCGGTGGACGCTGAAATTTTTTTAAAGAAGCTAACGACCCATAGTATAGGTTGTTAGCTTCTTTTGATGTCGGTATCCCCACTTCGGGACCGTTTTCCGTTTAATTTTGTATGGGTGATGACGCAAATTGGAGCTGATTTAAGGATTCCTATCTGTTTTTGGCAAGAAACGGGATCCATTTGTATCATTTTCCGATTTGATGGTGCGACTGACGGGGCTAAGAAGGATGATTGAAGGTCAATCGTTTAATAAATCCCACTCTCCCCGACTTTATGAACCAGATTTCATGATTTATGAACCGGAATTTCAATTTATGAACCTCTTTTCCAATTTTATGATCCTGTTGTCGAAAAATCACAGTTGACTACTAATTGAAACTTCGAATAAAAAGCACAGGGACGAACCGATTCTTTCACGTCACCAAAAAGATATGATAAGATAGCACCTACACTGATTCAGACTTTAGGAGAATGAAAATGAAAAAGACAATCGACCATATCGGAGTGGCTGTCAGAAACATAGAAGACACCATCCGCTTCTACGAGAATGTCCTCGGGGCAAAGCTGATCGACCGCTACAGAAGCGATGCCAAGGGTGTCGAAAGCGAAATTGCGATCATGGAGGTGGAGGGCGCCAGAACGGAATTACTTGCGCCAACGAATAATGATACTTCGCCGATCGCACGGTTCATCAAGCAAAAAGGCAAGGGCGTCCATCACATTGCCTATCGAGTGGATGACCTCGATGCCGCTCTCGAGGAGCTGAAGCAAAAGGGGATCCGCATATTGGAGGATAGTCTCCGTATCAACAAGCATGGAAGAAGATTAATTTATTTGAATCCCGCAGATACGGAAGGTACGATCATTGAGTATTGTGATTATCCGGACGGGGAAAAAATCTAGCCAAACAAAAACGCATTGGACTCATCATGAGTTCAATGCGTTTTTGTGCCCTCAACGACCATTCTTCCGTAAAACTCCCCGTCTTCGATCTGTTGATTGTAAATAATGCACAACCAATTTTCTCAATATGAATCCCTATTCCCTAAAATAATACCCACGACCTGCTTCTGCAGCCTCCGCATCCGCCTTCGTCACATGGACCGTGCCCCGAGGATGCTGAGGCGGAGCATAAATAGAATAGAGCTTAATCGGTGTATCACCAGTATTAATCAAATTATGCCACGTACCTGCCGGGATCATGATCGCAAAGTCTTCCTTCACTTCTCTCTCAAAGGTTAAATTATCCTGCCGATCTCCCATCCGGACGATTCCCTGTCCTTGCTCCAGGCGCAGGAATTGATCCAGGTTCGGATGGTTCTCCAACCCAATATCCTCTCCCGGATCAATGCTCATCAAGGTTACCTGCAGATGCTCTCCCGTCCAAATCGCGGTGCGGAACGTGTCATTTTGAACCGTTGCCTCGTCGATATTCACGACAAACGGTGCTGGACCATAGTCCATGGATGGCATCCGGCTGTCCTCATCCGCTCCCAACACACTCAATCGCCTCGCATGCTCCCATTCATCCTTACACGCATTCGCGAGGACCTCATACACAGGTTGATGCTTGGCCTGCAGGCATCCGATCCGGAACTGTTCGTAATCTGCCAATTCCGCTTCATATCCCCTCTGCAGTCCCTCACGGTAAGAATAAAACGGAACACTCTCCACCTGATAAACGGGCTGATTTCCCGTAAGCGAAGTATATAGATTGGTCAGTTGCCACCAGTGACGCTGTTCGTCTTCCATCAGTCGTAGAAGTTCATGCTGGTGGTATTGATTAGGAGCGGCATGGGCTAAACGGCTGTACAGCTCGGCTGTTGCTGCTTTTCCCCTGATCCCGTCGAAAAGGATTTCAGCAATCGGATGATTCGCTTCCTCCCCGATTCTTGACATGGGGTTTGGACTCGCATAAGGCTGGTTTGGGTACGTCATCGGAACATTGTACATGCTGCTCATTCCCTTCAGATTTTTACCAAGATATCCTATGCAAGTTTCGGGGAATTGTGCTCTTACCCAAATGAACACAAGGAAAGACATACAAATGATTAAGAATCTATCATCCGGGTATAGTACGTTTATGGATGTATTTGGAAATTCCTTTTAGTGAATGAGGTGATCATCATGCACCGCTGGTATTTTTCTATACTGGTCGGAATCGTCGTCTTTCTCGGACTGTTCCTGATTGGAAAGCAGGATTTTTCGTTTATCCTTACCTATAGTGCAGGGATATTCCTTGGTTTTTTTGTGATTTATTTGATTAAGAGAAATCGGGAGAATTAGGCCTTTACAGGAAGCGTCTTCAATATGGAGAAACTTCCTGTGTTAGAATAGAGAAAATTCGATCAACAAAGAAAGGAAGCTGAACCATGTTACCGTCAGAATTAAGAAACCGCATACGACACGGGGAACACCAATCCCACACGTCCGGTGTTTGCCAGGATTATGTACAGACCAATTTAGTCGTCCTGCCTAAGGAGTACGCCTTTGACTTTTTACTATTTACCACCCGGAATCCCAAATCCTGCCCGATTGTCGAAGTGCTGGAGGCCGGTGAATTCGAATCGATCTATGGGAAAGGCTCCGACATCAGAACCGATATCCCTCTCTATCACGTGTATGAACATGGTCAATTGGTAGAAAAGAAAACGCGGATCGATGATGTTTGGCGAGATGATTTCGTCACTTTTCTCATCGGGTGCAGCTTTACATTTGAAAGTCAGCTGATCAAGGGAGAGATCCCTTTGCGGCATATCGAGAAGAATAAGAATGTTGCCATGTATAAGACGAATATCGAGACGGAAAAAGCCGGCGTGTTTCAAGGTCCAATGGTCGTTTCCATGAGACCGGTCCCGAATCATCTGGTACAAAAAGCAGCGGATATCACCTCATTATTTCCTAAAATGCACGGGGCTCCTGTCCATATCGGTGACCCGACTGAAATCGGCATCGGGGACATCACCCGCCCCGATTATGGTGACTTTGTCGGCATCAAGGAGGGAGAAACCCCGATGTTTTGGGCTTGCGGCGTGACCCCTCAAGCAGTGGCCCTTCATGCAAAGATCCCCTTCATGATGACCCATGCCCCCGGTCATATGTTCGTGATGGATTGGAATAATGAAGAATATTTAAACGAAGGGAAATGATTGAGGGACGGACCTCTAGATGTTAAGAAGGAGGTCCGTCCCCTTCTATTTATAATGGAACCAAGGACTTTCTTGGGGTTAGCTTTCTCTTTCGAATTATTGAGCCGTAAACGGACATTTCCATTCATTAAGAAAACTTTTTTCAATGTTACTACCATCATTATACTTCCGATGGGCGAATAAAGTACCTCCATATATCAAGCAAGATTGTAAGAGACCCCGTAAAAAATTCTACATCTACTAATTTCATAGTCTCTTTAATCATTTTCACTTAATTTGGAGATTTATAGAGAACTGTCCATTTTTAGTGACATAAAATAGAGGGATAAAATAATTTATTTTGAAAGGTTCGTGATAGATTTGCGGAACAAAAAGTCTTACACTCCTCGTGCTTCCACCCAGAGTATTTTCCCGCCTGGTTGTCCAGGTCTTTTCCCTCGCGATGTTTGTACAAATCCATCAATAACATTGAATAGGGTGGGGACCATCAGTTGCAGCGGAACGATCCGTGGGAAGGTGAGGTGCGATCTCAGACCGCTCAAGGGAGTGACGGTGAACTTGACCTCTTCCTTTGACGGCATCACCTTTGAAAATCCTAATCCTGTAACTGATAGCAGGGGCGAGTTCGTAACAACTGCAATCGTTGACCGGAACACCCCCATTACGCCAAATGTCATCATCACAGCAGCGGCTGTCATTATAGAAGAAACAATCAGATCCTCTATTACTGCAAGAGTGGAATGCATTAATTGTCCAGATCCTATCATCATCCCTACCCAAGCAGTACAAGCTGCTCCTCGTCAGTTAAGAACTGTAACTTGTCCCGGGACCCCGATATCTGGCAGATTAACTTGTGAAGGTCTGCCGATTCCGAACGTGGAGGTAAGTTTTGAAGTGACCTCAGCTTCAGGAAAAGTTATTGTGACACCAAACCCCACTCTTACTAACAATGAAGGAGTCTATTCAGCTACGATACTGGCTTTTCCAGGAGCTCGTGAAATAGTTACAATTGTCACTACAGCAACAATTGGAGGAACCACTGTTCGCTCAGAACCGGAATCTTATGAAGTCACATGCCCAGGGTGCGAAAATCTGGAAATCACTTTCGATGGTCCAAATCAGATCAGCTGTAATGGAACCATTTCAGGTCGCCTGACATGTGACAATGAACCAGTGGCCAATATTCCGATTACCTTATCAGGTTCACCAATATTGAATATTATCACTCCTAATCCGGTCACGAACGAGAATGGAGAATTTTCTTCAGTAGTAACAATTAATTTCAACACTCCAAGCCAAGAGGCTGACTATACAGCCCAAGCCACTTTTAACGGAGTCGAAACTACTGCTACGGGGAATGTCTTTGTAGATTGTGTACGTTGCACAACACCACAATTGACATTGAATGTACCTGAAGTACAGATTGGATGCGATGGTGGAACCATTACGGGCAGGTTCACCTGTAATGGAGAACCGATTTCAAACGCCCCTGTAAACTTGACTCTTCTATCTTCAGGAGAAGTAATCGTGGATCCAAACCCCGCCATCACCAATGCTGATGGCATCTATTCAGCTACATTGAAACCTGGTCTTAACGTGATAGAAACGATTACAATTATTGCCTCAGCCATGATTGGTGGAGAGGAAGTAAGGTCACCGGCTCGTGATGTTGCAGTGAACTGCCGTTGCGAGAATCCAGTAGTCGAGTTGGACAACCCGGGACCAATCAGCTGCCGTACAGTCATTACGGGCAGAGTCCTATGTCAAGGTATTCCGGTACCAGGTATTACAGTCAATCTAAGCAGTCCAATATTAAATTTTGAAACCCCGAATCCAATCACAGAACCAGATGGATCATTTTCTAGTGTTGCCACCGTTCAACCTATCACCCCTGTAGAGGAAGGTGTCCCTTATACTGCGGAGGCAGTCGTCTTTGGAATTCCCGTCTTCAACACGAACTTTGTAAGGGTGGAATGTCTTGTATGTGATGGGGAATCACTTACCCTGATCCCGCCTGAAGGAACAGTCGGCTGTGATGGTGCACCTATATCAGGCAGGGTCTTATGTGGAAATGCACCTGCCCAAAAAATTGCTGTTTTTTTCACTGTTGATCCAAGTATAGCCTTCATCTCACCAAACCCTGCCATTACAGATTCAAATGGAAACTACTCAGCGGTACTAAGTCCTAACCAGGGAGCCGTAGGGACAGTAGAAATCTCAGCAGCCACTTCCCTTGGTGGAAATGGCATCTCCGCCGGTCCTTTTCCTGTCAATCTTAACTGCCCTGTCCCACCTCCTGAATGCCCATGCCGTTTTAGGCTTAACACCCAAGGAAGGGCACAGCCCGGTGCAAATATACGTGTCGTTAGATTCGGACATGTTCAAGATTATTTAGGGACGTTAAACATTACGGTCGTGCAATGCGGGTCAGGTATTCAAGGAATATGTAATCCTGCCGTTGATAATTTCAACTTTGTCTTCAACGCCTCGAATGGGGATAACTTCCAATTCACTCAAGGACGTCGTACAGAGATATTCTGTGAGGACAACCTAACGACTGCCATAGTTGAAGGGACCATCAATGGACGAATCAACAACGGTCCAGCCAGAACTTTTGATGCTAAGATCACAGCCATCCTTAATAGAATGAATAATACCATCACCTGGACCATTTTCGCTACTGACAATACCACCACTACTTTTGAAACCATTAGTCCATTTACCGCTGCTACAGATCCAACATCATTCATTATCGGGTGTCCTTAAAACTGAACATAGCAGCCTGATGCGGGCTGCTATTTACTTTTCACACACTCTATGCACCAAAGAATATTTGAATAAAAATGAGGGGCAAATCTCAAAGAGGTCGGCCCCTCCCCCTGTTACTGAAGAGAATGATAAAAAGCAAGAGGCATAATGATACAACAGGCAAAGGTTCTTTCGTGTGCTTCATCTAATACCAGACTCTCGCATAAAAAAATGCCCCGTGAATAAATCTAAATCCGGAGGCATCATTTCGTGAAGGGGTGTCAGACTCCTAACCAAATCCGACACCTCTACGATTATTTCCTTGAGACTGCCCCTTTTGCAGATACGGCAGCAAATGTAATCGTGATAGCACTGACAATGATGATGGCAAACACTCCCTGCATCAAGTCCCAGAAGACCCATCCATCAATCAGGACGGTACGCATGCTTTCGAAGATGTAGGTAGTAGGGTTGATCGTGGCCGCAACCTTCATCCACTGTGCCTCGATCAATTCATAAGGTACGAACGTCGTGCTTAAGAAAATTAGCGGAAAGAAGATAAACGTACCAGCCTGTGCCGCTTGTGCGTTCCGGGTTCTAAGTGCAAGCCCTACGGAATATCCAGCAAAAGCAAGCCCCCAGCCAATGGCAATCAGTAGCACAAATAAAACACCACCAAGCCCTGTCTTCACCTCAAGTCCAAGTAAAAACGCCATACCGATGATGAGAAGGGTCTGGACAAGTAATTGCAGCATCCCGGCAATGATCGGTCCAAGGACAATGGCAAGTCTTGAGGCGGGTGTCAGTAAAAGTCTTGAGAAAAAACCATTTTCTATATCTTTCACAATGCTTTGTCCCGCTCCCCCTGCTCCTCCGATTGCAGCGGAAACAATGGAAACTGGCAAGATGAAGGCAAGGTAATCAGCTCCCTCAAAGGTTGGCAGCTGAGAAATCCCGCTTAAACCACCTTCATATACAAGAAGGAAGAAAGCTGAAATAATTAAGTTGGGGATGAATGAAAACGGGTTCCTCACTGTCGTCTTAATGTTCCTGACGGTCATCAGCCATGTATCTTTGAACACATTATTCCCCATGCGCATTTACCCCTTCCGTTGGCTCCCTCGTCAGTTTCAGGAAGATATCATCAAGGGTTGGTGAAGACAGTTGGATATCGGTGATTCCTATGTCATCATTGTCGAAAATGCGGATGACCTCCAGCAATTGCTTCGTTCCCTCCTCAACATAAATGAGGATTTGATCATTTCGACTGATTACATCGACATCAGCCATTTGCATTTTCAGGACACCGGCTGCTCCTTCTACTTGGCCCGCTTCCTTTAAGGTAATGGTAATCAAGTCGTGTCCGATTTGCGCCTTCAACTCTTTGGGCGAACCCATGGCCACCATTTCCCCTTTATTGATGAAACCGATTCGATCAGCTAGCGAATCCGCTTCTTCTAAATACTGTGTGGTCAGAAAAATCGTCGTCCCGTTCTCTTTATTCAGCCTGCGCAGCTCCTCCCATATCGCCATCCGGCTTGAAGGATCAAGACCTGTAGTCGGTTCATCAAGAAATAGGATCTTCGGTTCGTTGACAAGGGTGAGGGCAAGATCCAACCTTCTCCTCATCCCGCCTGAATAACTGCCGATCCGGCGTTCAGCGGCTTCTGTCAAATTGACGATTTCAAGCAGGGTTTGTGCACGTCGTCTTCCTTCTTCTTTATTGAAGCCGAATATGTACGCTTGCAGTTCAACCATCTCACGGCCGGTCAAGTCCGGATCAACCCCCGTTTCCTGCAAGGCGACCCCAATATACTGACGGACCTGTTCAGGTTGACGGATTACATCATGTCCCGCCACTTCCACCTTCCCTGAAGTAGCATTGATCAATGTCGTCAAAATTTGGACCGTGGTGGATTTCCCGGCACCATTCGGCCCTAAAAAAGCAAAAAATTCTCCCTCCTCCACTTGAAAAGAGACATTTTTCACAGCACGTACGTTTCCTTTTTTAAATGTCTTGGTTAATTCTTCAACTACAATCCTTCCGTTCACAAGCAAGCCCCCCCGTTTTTTATGTTTCTCTTTATCCTATTCGGCGGTTTCTTTCTATTTCCCTTCTATTAGTAGGTTGTGAAAGAATGATCTACAGAGGAAAAGGACGGTTCTTTCACCATTGATTACTGTAAAATATCCGTCCTTATACCAGCCTGGATACAAAAACACACTTATGTCAAAAACAAATCCCCTGTGAGAGCCATTATATATCGTTCAGCAGATCGTTGGACCGCTTGATCGGCATCTTTTGCTATCACCCGATGAAAGGCATTATATAGCTTATGGAAAGCTAAAGGTTTTACTTTCTCTGCCATTTCCTTCACTTTACCTGCCGGCAGGGGAATGAGATTCGGATAGCTGTACATGAAGCTGACCCAGTCCGTATCCGCCACCACCTGAATGATATCACCTGTTAACAGAATCCCGCCCTGACTCCAGTGAAGGACAGCTCCCCCTTTGAAATGACCTCCGAGACGATGTAACGAAATCCCTTCGTTCAGGGGCAACGCTTCCCCGTCCCAGAATCGGATCCGCTCCCCAGGTTCCATCACCCAGGTCTGGTCTTCCACATGAAGATAAACGTCCGCATCAAACCGTTCAGCCCACTCCAGCTGGGCAGAGTAATAATGCGGATGGGAAACCGCGATCGCATCGATGCCGCCTAACTCCTCAATGGACTGGATCGTCTCCTCATCCAGAAACGTTACACAGTCCCATAAAACATTATAGCCGTCAGTTGTAATCAAATAGGCCGTCTGCCCGATGCCGAACTTTGGTGTGGTGGTGATGCTATACAAACCAGGTTCTTCTTGCAGAATGGTATTTTGATAGACTCCGCTCTCCGTCATTTCATTGAGAGTCGTAAAGCTTTGACCATCCGGATTGACATACTGCCGTTCTTCCTCACAAATGGGACATCTTTCAGGTTTTTCCTGACTCTTAGGGTATTGAGTTCCACAAGTTGTACACACATATTTATACATCGTAAATCTCCTCCTCCTGCCGTCTCTTTATCTGATTTCATTCTATTCCATTTTCTAGTAGTCTTCTTCCACCAAATGGTCAAATGTATTCTACGACTTTAGGAGGAGAGGATTAAGCCCCTGAATGGTAAATCAACAATAAAAAAAGCTGAAGAATCCTGCTCTTCAGCTCCGTTTCATAATATTTACTTTATACCCTTTGCAAGCTCCCTCATCGAATTCAACTTCGAAGTCAGTTCCAAAAACCACTCTTCATCACCCGTTGAGAGGGCCAGATCAATAAGGAATTGGATTTGTTCTTTGTTTTTCACATGTGCTGCAGGAATTTTTTTCACCTGTTTGCTCAATAGGGGAACGGTCCTGCCTTCAATGGTTTTGTTATCACTGGTAACGACTTTGGCTTTTACGGTTTCCCCGTTTGTATCAAAATTCTCGATGTAACCGATGATTAATTCACCTGAGTGAGATTCACCCTTGATCCAGTCTCCCGTTTTTAATATCGATTGATTGTTTGACATCATGCTTATTCACCTTCTTATAAAAAATTCCCGCTAAACTGTAACGATATTCATTACATTTAAAACAAAAGAAAGCTGTCTTCCAGCCTTCCACTACTTTTCTTTATTGATCAGATCCACAATATCTTTGATGGTGTATTGCTTTAAATAGTCCCCCAGTTGTTCTTCTGCACCTAAGAAAATGTGAAAGAGAACGCTTTTCATATTCGCTCCTACCACACACTCTTCGTTAGAGTCCGTGCATTTGGGCTGCAGTGAGCCTTCAGAGGTTATTTTATAGATATCCCAAAGATTGATCTCGCTTAACTCCCGGACAAAGATAAACCCTCCGCCCGTTCCTTCTTTTGAAGTGATAAATCCTTGTTTTTTTAACAAACTCAGGACTTTACGAATGCGGACTGGATGGACCCCGGCACTTTCTGAAATGGCATCGCTTGTCGACATTCGATCTGCCTTCAGTGCCAGGTACGTTAAACTGTGAATGGCTAAAGTAAAGTCGCTATTCATGGCCTGCCTCCTAAATCAAAAGCTGCGTTGTAATCCTTACTGTAATTTTACATATTACAGTTCAGGTAGTCAAGAACACAGCTTAGAATACTTCCTTCTAGTTGGCCAATTTTTGCAATTCTTTGTATGAGAAAGTACGAACCTTTCTCGGAAGAAAGCTGCGGATTTCTTCGTCGTTATAACCAACCTGCAATCTTTTTTCATCCAGGATGATGGGTCTCTTCAGCATTTGCGGATTCTCCCTGATTAATGCATATAAATCCTGGAGTGGCAACGAATCAATGTCTACGTTTAATTCCTGGTAAGCCTTTGATTGAGTGGAAATAACATCTTCCGTCCCATTTTCTGTCAGGCGAAGAATCGATTTGATTTCGTCAGGTGTCAACGGTTCTGTCAGCATATTACGTTCAATATATTCGATTGAATGTTCATCAAGCCAGGCTCTTGCTTTACGGCAGGATGTGCAGCTTGGTGTCAGGTATAGATTGACCATTTATTTAATCACTCCTTCTTAATTGTAATATAAAAAGTAACAGTTTCCTCAAAAATTCATTATCATCGGATATACTGTAATAATAATATTTACAGTTAAATTTGTCAACTATCTAATCAAAACAAAGAACCTTCCCTTCTCCTGGAGATATCTCCCTTAAGGTTAAGGCATTGAACTCACAGCGAAATAAATTCCCACGGTCATGACCATTAGAAACACCATCCACCAACCTGAGATAACCAATATCTTTCTTATCACCGTGACTTCATGCAGCTGTTTTTGAATGAGTAAACCTAATGCTGCTGAAGCAATCCAGAAAATCACTCCAACCTTTGAAAACAAGTACCCTGAGTTCATGATCCACAGAAAAAAGATGATGGTATGTATCAGGATTATAACGAAAGCCATTTTCTTCAAACCTATCTCTCCTGACTTCATTGGTTATGTCCGGTTGTAAGTTGACCCGTCTCAACCCCAACCGAACCCTTCACCTGCTTTAACACCGCCACAATCAGAAAGCTGACAATCACCAATAACAGCCATGAACTCACCTTCCCCAGATGAACGAGACTCCAGGCATCGGTCTGGTTTGGGTATTCCCAGGCACCAAAGAACGTGGCGATATTTTCAGCTATCCATATGAAAAATCCGATGAGAACAAATGAGAGGGCAAGTGGCATGCGGTAACGGATTCCGCCCACCTCGTACAGGACCCATGTCTGCCAAAAGACAATCAGAACGAGTCCCGATAACCACCAGCGAACGTCGATCCAGTAATGGTGGGTGAAAAAATTCAAATAAATCGCAGCAGCAAGTGGAAAAACGACCAAAAACCGTGGCCACTTCACCAGCTCCACCCTAAGTCTCCTCCACGCCTGACAAAGATAACTCGCTACACTTGCGTACATGAATCCGCTGTACAAAGGCACCCCGAACACTTTGGAATATCCTTCCCCGGGGTAAGACCACGAACCCATATGGACCTTGAATAGTTCCAGGGCGAGCCCGATCAGGTGAAATAAGGTAATCACTTTCAGTTCATCCCGTGTTTCAAGCCCGGAGCGAAGCATTCCCCACTGCATCAGGAGGCAGATGATGAGCAGCCAGTCATACCTCGGCAGTAGTGGAAGCGGTATGATTTGTGTCAAAGCCAAAGAGGCAAAAATAACGACAGGAAACAAACAGGACAGGGCCTGCTCCCAACCAAAACGAACGAGTTGTTTTAATGCACTCATGATTTTCGCCTCCAGACTTTGATTATTGAATATCTTCCTCACTTTGGTATTCTAAAAGATCGCCGGGCTGACACTCCAATGCCTTACAGATCGCCTCTAAAGTGGATAATCGAACCGCCTTTGCCTTTCCATTTTTCAAGATAGAAAGGTTCGCCATCGTGATTCCAACTCTTTCCGACAGCTCTGTCACACTCATTTTCCTTTTCGCCAACATCACATCAATATTGATTATAATCGCCATATTTTCACCTCAGACCGTTAAGTCATTTTCTGATTTTATATCGATGGCATTTTTTAATAGCTTTTGAAGTACAGCCGCAAAGACCGCAATCACAAGGGGAGCGAAAATAAACATCATTCCAATCACTATGACCCCTGGGGCGTCATCTATCTCTCCCATGAGAAAGAAGAGCGGCATCCCGGCCACATACAAGACCGTGATGGTGGTTGCACAATATTTTATATTCTTTAAAGCCTTGACCGATAATTCCGAGAACGCGTTGTTCTTGTCAATATAGCTTAATAGTCTGATCGCCTGATACAAGGCAGCGAAAAACGGGATCGCCGATACATACATCACGACCAAGATACCATTTATCAAATATGCCAGCTCCGAACCAGCCACATCTTTCGCTAACCAGGGCAAACCGAATATACATAAAGCAAGAACCGGGGTTCCTATAAGAAAAACAGCTATTTTCAAAAAGAGTGTTTCTCGTTTCATCAAAAGCACCTCGCTTAGTTAAATTCATTTTCATTTTAATCTATAATTTATTGTTTTACAATAAAAAGTTATTGAATTTGATTACTTTATTATTGTAATAGACCAAGAAAAAAGGTATTCCTTATGAGAAAGGAATACTTTTTATCAGTTTTATCAATGATCTCTCCCATTGTTAATAGTTGACCAGAGTAGATAGTAGGACAAGTTCACAAACACTTTCAATTGGACCGGAAAAGATGGGGAGAATGCAAGCCAAGGCGGACAGTTCGCGGATAAAGGTGGTCAAAACGCCAACCAGTTTGGACAGGTTGTTAAAGACGGTGGCGAGAACACAATAGAAGAAGCAGATAATGGGCCTGGCTAGTTAGAAACTCTTATTTTTTATTTTTCCCTTGCTATGAAACGCGTTTCATACTTTAAGCTGAAATAAGAATATGATTGGCGTAACGCCATCCGGCGGCGTGACAATCATATATGCTTGTCAGAAGTGTTCATTTATCTTGAACACTTCCCCTTCCTCTTAACCTGACAATCTATGCTACGATAGGGATATCAAGAAGGGGGTTGAATGTACATGTCCATGTTCAATAAAGTTATTGCGAGTATCGGGATTGGTTCCGCGACCGTTGATACGAAGGTGAAGCGGGCCTATATTCAGCAGGGAGAGCTGCTTGAAGGAGTCGTAGAGGTGAAAGGTGGAAATACGGATCAGCGAATCGAGTCTATCGATCTGAAGCTGATGACGATGTACGGCCACGAAGGCGGAGATCGACTGACACCTGCCGTCGTGGAAGTACACCAGCTCAATGAGCCTTTTACCATTTCTAAGGGAGAAAAGAAGCACATCCCGTTCTCATTCAAGGTTCCTTTGGATACGCCGATCACGATGATCCACCCTGAAACGCAGAAGAATGTTCCGCCGGTCTGGATCGATACGGGCGTCGATATCAAGAATGCTGTTGACTCAAAGGACAGGGATTATGTATCCGTCGACCCATCAACCGTTCATGAAAACATCTTGGATGCAATCAAGGTAATCGGGTTTAAATTTAAGCAGATGGAGAGTCAGAACACACCGGCATGGGTGAAAACGAAACGTCCTTTCGTTCAGCAATATGAATTCACACCATCCTTCGGCAAATACAGCCGGAAGCTCGACGAACTGGAAGTCTATATCCTTCAGGGCGACCATGAAACCACCATCTACTTCGAAATCGACAAGCGCAGCAAAGGATCGATGGCTGTCTTTAAAGAAAAGTTCAACCTGGACGAACACAGGGGAAGCGTGACCCTCGACAATCAGGAAATCCTGCTTAAGAGAAGCCGTGTAAGTGATACATTTGAAGAGATTATTGATGAGGTACTTTAAATTAAATTTTGGAGCCTGCACTCACCTCGTTTCACCGGGAAGGGCAGGCTCCTGACTATTCCCGCTACTTTTTCACCTTATAATGAAGCCATACCGAACCCTCACCGACGGTCTTCATCGTTTTTAATTCCAGCCGGGTTGCGCCTCCCAAATCGGTTAAATCCGGTGATTCGAATAGGGATGGTGTAGCTGTTCCACCTATTGCTAACGGGGCAATGACGAGGCTCACTTCATCAATAAGTCCCTGTCTTAAAAACGCCCCATTGATCCCTCCGCCTCCACTAAGCCCCAATCGTCTGAAGCCAGATTCATAGAGTTTATGTAACGCGAGTGGCAAATCGATGTAATCACCTCTGCCAGCTTGCAGGTAGGTAATTCCCTTACGTTCTAATTGTTCAATATAGTCACCCGAAACATCCTCCCTGGTGACGACCAATAGTCCTTCCGTCTGGTACCAGTCAATGCGTCCCTTCCCATCAAACACAATATACGCCTTTGATTTCCGGGGCTCATAAATCGGTTTCTCCAGTTCCACCCAATCGTTTCCCCACACAATCAGACTTTCACTTCCTGATACCAACCCATCACATTCCAATTTATCATACAGCTGGTGCGTAACGTCATTCGCTTCTCCGTCTATCCCTGCCGCTGCCCATTCCATTACATTTCGATTCGGAGCGGTAGTGATTTTCCCATCAATAGATGAAAAAACATTCAATATAACTTCTGGCTTCTTCAATTTAAATCCCCCTTTCACGTTCTATCTATCATGGTAAAAGAAATGGAAAAAGAATGTCAGTGTTTTTTCATTATTTAAACAAATTTAACTTTTTTGTTTAAAATGTTTGAATATTGAGATAATGGTTAGTATAATAGAAAAAAGGTCAAGGAGTTGATTTTTCATGAAGAAGCATTTGCTAAATTCACCACAGTCCGAGGTACCCGGCATAGACTCTCTTTTTGCAGAAATGATTTTGGACAAGGCCCTGCTAACATTCCGGAAAGAGCAACTCGAACAGAAAATCGACCAATCATTACGTGATCGGAACAAAGAAGAATTTCTGCGGTTGACGGAGGAGTTAAATCAAATCCGTAAAGATCACGAGGAAAAGGATGTAGCGGTATAAAAGATTGATTGGATATAAATTAGCCGATTGGTTTCTAATGATAAGGAGGACAGTGCTCTTGCTGATTGCGGCAGGGGCATTGTTTTTTTTCATTATTTCTGTAGGGAAATTGCGATTACCACCTCCCCGGATTTTGCTGAGAGGCTAGCCTTCTTGAATGGAACCACTTAGACTCCCCTCACGAATGTCTTCTCCATTCACCCAATCCTGGAAGTTTATATCCAGAACCTGACTGCTTCGGGCAATGGTTGTAAGGATCCTTGATTCATGATAGGAATATGAAAAAGTGTGAAGGGTTCCGAATAAATTCCCGTAATCCGTGAAAAAAATGGGTGACTTTATGCTCTTAAAATGATGGAACATGTCACGGTGGGAAAGTCTCTTATCCATTAACCCCAAGAGATGCTTATTACGCTGGATCGAACCTGCAATGGATTCCCGATTTTTACTAGTAAGCCGATCATCCTGAAAATGATTCACACATGCTAAAGCGGATTCCCCGTACCTGACAATTACGTTCTCTGAGCTTGCTTCGACTTCTGCCATATTTCCTTTTCGGTCTCCCAGGGAAAAGTTATAACATGCAGAGTGAGGGATTTCCTTCAGCATGGCAACGGCCTCATCAACGGTAGAGCATTGATCCAACACCATCCGGATGGCAGCCCAGGGAGAAACTCCTTTTGCGTAGCCATCATGGCTGACGAAGTGCAATCCTGCAACGAGCCCTTGCTGGTTCACACCATCGTGCCTCCCGAGCATTTGAAGATTGTACCCCGCTGTAGCAAAAGCTTTATCCACTTGAATAAGACTAAAAATCCCATCATACAGATCAGGAGAGAAATCGTAATTTCTTACATAATAATCGTTTGTAAGAAGTGTAGAACATCCCATTGCTTCAGTCTTCGGAACATCATACCCACTAAACAAAGCCGCTGCCCTGTCCGGCGGAATATCCAATCCTTGTGCCAAACCCTCTAACTCTTCAAGCAAATGCGGGGCAAACGTAGAATAAATCGATTTCATGTTTTTTAGATCAATCTCCTGCCTTGTGATGGATTCAAATATTTTTAGAATGGGAGAATCGTGGAACTTCTCACCCGATTTCAAGCCAATCTGAAAAGAGCTACCTCTGATTTGAAAGATACTTACTTTGAAGTTAGACATATCCATTCCCCCTTTTTAGCGTATTCCTTTCTCACAGAACTACGTTTTCATCATAAACGTTGTTAAAACTTTTCACCTGTCATTTTGTGTTCTCTTTTGACAGACCCCACACCTTCTAAATGCCCTGCTCTTTTCAAATCGAATTCAAGGGTATACTTTATCTCAAAGAAATACCAAGGGATTGGGAGGCCCGCGGAAATCGACTATTACTTTCTCATCTACAATAGCAACAAATTATACGAAAAGAGCCTTATACAAAGAACCAAAAGGACGGTTTACTTGCCTTATCAGCAAGCAAACCGTCCCTGTCTTTCTAATCAATCCAACTCCCGAACTTCAATTGGAATCAATGTCCGTTCTATCTGCTCCCGATGAGACTCGTATCTTGCTGGCAGCATCAAGCTTTCCCCCATCCTGTCATGGGATTCATCATGGGAAAATCCCGGAGGATCCGTTGCGATTTCAAACAGGATTTCACCGGGCTCCCGGAAATAAATCGCGTTAAAATATTGGCGGTCCTGTACCGGGGTAACCCGGTATCCGTTGTCCGCCACGACCTTCTGCCATTCCAGTTGGTCTCTGTCATCGACTGCACGCCAGGCAATGTGATGAACGGTGCCGACTCCTGACTGACCGCGGCCGATCGGGGTTAATTTCAGATCGATGATATTCCCGACGTCAGCAGGTGAGCGGAAGCGTTTGAAATCTCCTTCTTCCCCGACGAGTTCGAGCCCCATGACGTTTTCCAACAGATCAGACGTTCGATCCGGTTGAGCCGATAAGAGAGTCGCACCGCCGAAACCTTTGATAGCAACTTCAGGTGTCACTCCTCCATGCGTCCAGGTATTTGCTTGTCCTTCCTCCCGTTCCACGATTTCCAAGTGAAGTCCGTGAGGGTCATCGAATTCCAAATACTCTTCACCGAATCGTTCAATTTTCGTGAATGGGATCTTGAACGTTTCTAGTCTCCCTTCCCAAAAGCCCATTGTGCCTTTTGGAACGACATACGATGTCACTCCCACTTGTCCGTCACCAATCTTTCCTTGATAGGCACCAGCCCATGGGAAGAATGTGATGATCGTCCCCGGCTTCCCGCCTTCATCCCCGAAATACAAATGATACGTACCCGGGTCGTCGAAATTAACGGTTTGCTTTACCAGGCGCAGGCCAAGGACACCAGAATAAAAATCCACGTTTTCCTGGGGATGTCCGACGATGGCCGTGATATGGTGGATTCCCATTGTTCGTTTGTTCATTTCATTCACTCTCCTAATAAGGTTAATGTTTTCGAAAGTGTTGAAGTGTATTCTTCAATATATATCTCGAATTCAAGATATATATCCAAAAAATAAATCTCGATTTAAAATATCTTGAATATGAGATAATTATAAATCGTATTTGTTTTGAAGTCAACTTGTTTTCATGATGGTTATTCATGACATCCAATGTAAAATGATTTAAAAGAAGCGATTGGTAAATATATCCTTTTGTGTAAAATTACACTATAAGGAAGGTGACTTCTCATTGGATATTGTGTTCATGATTTTAGTAGGATTTCCGCTCCTTTCGATGATCGTCGGTATCGTTGGTTATTACCTCTTAAAAAATATCTTCATCTCCCCACTGGTCGTTTTCCTGGTAACGCTTGTTGCAACGTTCACTGTATTCAATGATTCGTTTGTAGTATGGGTTTTTGTGTATACCTGTTTAGCCTTACTTTCCGGTTTCGTGATGAAAATATTTAAAGAAAACAGGGGGGCAATATGAAAAACTTTCTTTCAGGAATGTTACTTAGTTTACTATTGTTGATCACGTTTATTTTAATTCGGACGGTAGCTGGGTTATGGGCATCTTTTGCATGGTCACTCTTTATCACGACCTCTGTTTTTCTTTTCTATAGAAGCAAGAAGAAATGGAGTAGGAAAGATATCGTTTTGACTTCGCTCAGTACCGCTCTTTTTTATATCATATTCGCTTCCTTTGGAATTAGTTTAGTTCCACCCGAGCCCATTAGGGACCTGGGTGATATCGTCATGCCTTATCTGTATGCCGTGGTGTTTGGGGGATATACAATGATCGTGCTGTTTTTATCGGGAATGGTCTTTCACAAACAGAGATAGCCATCACAAATTTCATTACTTTAATGGTTCTCCTTAGAACAAATCGTTCCATCCAAATAAATTACACCAATCATTTTCTTCACCTAGCGTAATTCCGTGGATTGGTTATTTCCCTTTGACAGGCAACACAACTGAAGAATATACGGAACCGTTTACTTCAATATCCATTCTCCATTGCCCACTATCAGGAAACCACAGCGTCACTGGCTGTTTCTTCTCCCGGGATTGGGGTAAAGCTATCGGTTCTTTTTTTCCGTCTCCATCGTGAGTGAATAGAAGGCGCACTTTATCTGCACCTATTGCCTTCTCAGGTAGAATCAGATTCGTCTCAAAGTTTTTTTCCTCCACGACAAATGAATTGTACTCAATACTCCCCTTCTCATCACCCAAATACAAATTCCCTTCTGAAACATAGTCAGGGCTAGTATGCCATTTGGCCCTCTCTTCTCCTGAATAATGCAGAAATACGAAGAGTAAGACACAAGCCAAACAAGCCGCTTGAGCTTTCCAAAATCCATTCACTGTCTTAAAAGAGTTCATCATTTCCGAGTAAGGAGCCACTAGCTTTAATATAAAGAAGGCCACATTTAGAGAGAGCAGCGCCAATGCGATAAATAAAAACACGAAATTCCCCCTTTCTTAAACGATTAGATACGTCATTTATATTTAGCCTATTCTAAAAAAGACCACTGAGAACATCCCCTTCGTTTTCTCCTTCAAAAAGAGCCAGGGTACCTGTCCCCGTTGCCTCCTATAAACAATCGTATCAATCCTAGAATCTGTCCAGGCTGGTCCAAGATGGTCCAATGTCCACTTTCCTTCACTTCCATGAGTTCTGCGTTTCTTAAGTATGGGAGTACATTTTCCCTAATATAAGCCGGGGGTAGAATATCATGCGATCCCTGAGCGATCAAAATAGGCAGAGATTCGATATGAGACAGGGACGGGAATAGGTTGTAGTTCTGTTGAATATCTTTGCCTATGTCCTCAAGGGCCTGTTTGTTGTAGCGAATCTCTCTTTTCTTTTTCAAAGTATCGACTGAATACACATAATAAGGGTCCATCAGGTTGTTTAGCTTGCGGGATGCATCCACGCGGAAAATGGAAGATAGCGAGTAGTAACCGAGCAGGATTTTTTTGTAGGGACCCAACTTTTGAAGGAAGACTTTTTTAAAGGTCCCATAGTCTTTGGAGGATAAACCGATAGCGGCCGTTAGAATGATCTTGTGGATATGGGAAGGATACCTTGCTGCATAAGACAAGGCTAAAATACTCCCCCACGATTCGCCGAACAGCGTCACTTTCTCCAGATTCAACGCTTTTCTTATGCCTTCAAGAGTGTTGATTTCCTCTTCTATGGAATAGGTATCACCTCCAGATTTCCCGCAACCCGTTTGATCATATAAAATAATCTGATAGTCTTCAGCCAGAGGATCCATATGCGGCAGAAAGTATTCAAGACTCCCGCCCGGACCTCCATGGAGAAAGATGATCGGCTCCCCATCCCCTTTTACCCAAACATAGATTGATTTCTCATTGATCGTTATATGCTTTTCTTCCATTACATCGCACCCTTCATTTCAGGAGTTTTCGATTAATAAGGAGATATACAACCGTAAGTAATACCAACATGACTGCCACAAAAATGGTTCCCTCATGGGCATAATCAAACAGACTGTTAACGATTCCCAGCAACCCTAATGGAAGAAAAAATAGAAGCCCTGTTATCGTACCTAACAAAGACTTATCTTTGATCATTTTTTCATTAAAACCTGCCAGCAGCCACGTTTGTTTTTTCACACCGACCAGATACGAAATGAGTAATAGAGCGATTCCAATGGTAAGTAATCCATAATCCATCATGACGCCTCCTTTATACGATTAAAAAGACTTCACTTTATTTACGGATTCAAGCGAAGAAGGTTCCAAATTATTCCTACAATGAAAAATTACGCTTCATTGATACCCACTCCACTATCTTCTGCCAATTATTTTCGTTTGAACAGGGTCGACGTTACTGAAATCATGATCGGCAAGGTACACAACGGAATGCAGACTCGCTTCCTTTTCCTCACTGTTGCAAAAAATAAGGGTGAACTCACCGTTCTCAATTGTCACTTTTCCACTAGTTTGTTCGGTCAGTTCAAAGTCTAATAGGCTGCATACTAAAGCAGGATCTTCTCGGAAGGGTATGTGAATCTCCATCGCTTGGATAGATGGACGTTTTTCTTCAGTGACCACTTCCCACCTCCTTTGAAATTCGATCCGAAACTTCCAGGGAGTGGATATGAACGTTCTTCTCTCGCCTTCATTCACCTTCCACTGAAGTTCTCCCGCCCTCTCTAGCACCTCTGAATACTCAGTCTCAGTCACCAAGAATCCGATATGGTCGAACATATCCTTTTTTCCGTGTCCAAATGTTAGATTGGTTTGACCATTGACCATCTCGATGATTCTAAATCGAATATCTTTATCTCTAAAATCTTCCCAAATCAAAGGAGGATTGAATGTATGCATTTCCCCATTATGGCGACCGACTCTTAACGTGGTTTCGAATCCTGACTGATGATAAAACCTTTCCATTTCCTCCACTTTATCCGTCCACCAGTGATAATGAAATAATTGCATTTTTATGTCTCCTCCCTGTTTTCATTCATCCACCCTACAGCATACTCAACCATTTCTCTCATGGGGATTAAATAACTTCTTGCTTCACCGACCATACCTTCTTTTACATAGTCTTTTTCTTTGTGAAAAGCATCAAATATCTTATCAAAATCATCTGATTCATTGTTAATGTCTTGATATGTTGTCCATACTTCCCGATGATTCTTTTCAACCTTAACATCCCAGATTTTCTCTTTTACAAAAGTGTTTTTTTGTCTGTATTCAGCCAGATGCAAAGAGGTATTGGAATTTGTCGGTGCTCCAAGTAATAGAATATAGCCATTTAATTCGTAGATTTTTCCTAATGGTGAGTTTTCATTTAATGCAAAATCAAAACCATGATCTTCCGTTATGTATTTAGCATGCTTACCCCAGGCGGCAAAGGATGTGTGGGGATGGGCGCTTCGAACCACTCCTTTTTGCTTCCTGAATGTTTCAGGTATAAAGCCCATATAGCATGTAGGAGTTAGATCGGGGTGATACGTCGGCAAGTTCTCTCTGATGATTTTCATCTCTTCGTCTGTATGCCCGCTTCCATATTCAGCCGGATCACATAGCTGCTCGGTCTGGGTCGGCATCACAATGTTTCCGCCTCCCCTAACCGACTCTTCCAATGCGAGGATAACGGAAACCGGTCCACCAATGACTCTTCCCAGTGATTTTAAGGAAGAATGGACGATAACAGTCATGCCTTGGTGTACACCTAATTCCCGTAAATCATGAATCATCTGATTTTTAGTTACGAGCTTTCCTTCTCCCATGAATATTCACCTCCCTATACTAATTTGCATGGTGGAAAGTACCTTATCCTGCATTCAAATAGTAAATCATATTATCCGTCCATTCACCGAACTCATAGATAAAACCTTTCCTGATGCATTCAAATTCCATCCCGACACTTTCAGCAAGCTTTATGGAAGGGGTATTATCGAGGTTGATATGGGCTTCGATCCGGTGGAAGCCTAAGTCATGGAAAGCCATATCCAATGCCGCTTTCACTGCCTCTTTACCGTACCCGTTCTTCCAATGCTGGTTATGTATGGTGTAACCGATCCGTCCCCATAGAAAATCATTCCTTGATAACGTAGAGAAATCCACCATTCCCACGTGCTTATGATCCGCTTTTCTAAACACACCAAATATGTGGGCTTCATCATTACCAGCCAGTTCTTGATGTTTTGTCACCAACTGATTGAACCATTCTTCCGTGCATTCACTCATATCTATTTTCCCCAGATCGTGCCTGCTGGAGGAAGCAGACCTGTTTTCGAATTCCTCAAGCCAGTTTGGATAATCAGCAACCTTCAATGGTCGTATGATCAATCTTTCAGTTTCTGTACTAATCTTAAAATCTTTCAACTTAACACCTCTTCATATTTTTCTACTAAACTTCCATTTCATTAGGCGAGCCAACTATAGCAAAAACCAAATAACAAGGCTTAACAATACGATGATCAGTCCGATTGTTTTTTTGTAAAACTGTACATCGTACCCCACTAATAGAAGAAGGAGATCTGCCCACTTAAAGTGATAATACTCCGGAATATCTTCAGCAATGTACCCGATCCAGGTGGTAAAAGCCAGAAATAATAAGAGAACCGGCATCAGAATGTTGGCACCCGCCCAGAGAAATTTCATGTTGAATACCCCCTCTTTCCTTTTCATTACTCCCTTGCTTGAGTATAGTCGCGATTCAAGACAGCCTCCAATACTAAACCAGCAGATCGTGAATGATTAAATGTTGAATGATAGATACACTTCTCCACCTATCATCACATTCTTTTTTTCAAAAATAGATTCTGCCCTTCAGTTCAGGCTTGTTTTTGATCAAAATCTATGAAAATGTCCTGTTTTATGACCATAATTGGGCTTCTTTGAGATTGAAACCATTCATGAGGACTCTCTCATCCAAGATATGAACCAGTTTTCACGACTTATGAACCCCTTTTCAGATATATGAACCTGTTTCAGCCGTTTATGAACCGGAATTTTGATATATGATCCACTCTTTCTTTTTATGATCCGTTTGTCGAAAAATGTAAAGTGCGGAGGAACCGATCATAGAATAGGTAAGTATATCGCTACTTCTTCCTCACCAGTTCCCAATGGATGATATGTCTCCACAATATAAGAATCCGGTTTCCTTTTATATCCCTGGTCATCCATCCACTTTAAAAGATCGTTATGAAGCTTGCCAATATGTCGAACCATTCCTTTCGTCGTTACATACTCTTCGTCCAGTTCGATATATTCCATACCGACCGGAGCGTTTGTAAGGGTTTCGTCCACCATGATCCCTACATAATAGCTTCCTTCCAAATGTTCCGTATCCCTCTTAGGTTCGTAGAGAGCGATTTCAGGACCATGCACGGCTTCAATTTCATGTAACCTCTCCAGAAATCGTCCGGCCAGTTTTGGTACCTCTGTGTTAAATTCAGTGAAGGCTCCTTCTCCTTTTAACCCAACTATTCGGAATGTCTTTTTCATTTTTTCAGCATTCACAACACTCTCTCCTTTTGATTAAGATAGTTTCCATGCCGGAATTAACGAATGGAACTCAAAGAAATAACTCATCGGTATATGGATGATGGTGTATATGGCAAGAGTAAGCATATACGTCAGAAACCATTGAGGAACCGATACTTGAAGGAATGAGTAAAGCAAGAACATCCCCACGGGGAATGGAACCAATACGATCAACCACATCGGGCTACCGAGTGCTTCAGTCAATGCCCCAAGTGATACGACAGAAAAACCGATAATGAGTGCCTGCCAAATAGGCAATCCATTTCTAAGAACGAAGCTCGCGATGAAATAAGAAAGACCGTTCAAAGATACTGCAAGAAAAAAATCAAAAAGATACTTCATGTTTACCCCCTAGTATAGTTTTCCCTCTCAATATTTTAACATAATTTTCCTGTTGTGATGATAAAAAAAAGCCCCCCACCTAAAAGTGAGAAGCTCCTTCTTTATCTAATCCGTTGAATAAATCGCTGACCAACCAGATACCCGCCTGCCAGCACGAAGAAAATCAGCAGCAGGCCCGCGAACCCATCGGTAAACCCTGTACGTTCGATGGCGAATCCGAATAACGGAAAGCTGATCATGATGACGAAGCTCTCCATTAACCCGATCAGCGAAAGGAAAGTAGATCTGATATTGCTCTGCAGAAAGTTTTGCACGAATGAGCTGAAGATCGGTTCGAACAGACTCAAGAGCTGGGCAAGGATCAGAAACGATAACAGGATCGCCCAGTCCGTGGCGAAGATGAACAGGATGAAAAAGAAAAGGAAAAGACCTAAGCCATAATATAAAATATTGAAGAACTTAAACCGTGCCTCAACCCTGTAAGCAACCTTCGCCATCACGACGCCGAGGAGCCCTTCAATTGTAAACACAGCTCCCACGACGACTGGGGAGTAGCCTAATTGAATGAAGTATTCCTGCCCGTAGAAAACCATGATCACCATGACTGCACTCGCTAAGATAAATAGCACAACAGGCTGGTGAATGACCGTGTTATTTCTCCAAACGGCAACCCCCAATCTAAATTGATGAACCCATTGGTTATACCATCGCCCGCCGATATCCTCCGTCTTTTCACGTTCCGGTTCCTTCATGAAAAACAGTGGAATCAAAGCAAGGACATGGGTGACGATGGTTGCACCATATACCCATTCCCAGCTGATCTCTGCCATGAATCCCCCGAGGAATTTGGCAAGGCTTAATGATAAGAGGGAAATGGCCGTCATACTCCCGATTATCCTCGTATAATCCTTCTCACGCTTTTCATTCTTCAACGTGTCATAAGCAAATGCCTGCTCGGCACCGGAATGAAAGGTGACCATGAGACCCATGGATAGAAAGGCCAGTGTAAACATCGAAAACGTCCCGCTCATCAGCATGAACAAGGCATAAAGGAGACTGAACATATTCCCGATCACCAGGCTGACCTTCCTCCCATACAAATCTGCGATCATCCCTGTCGGAACCTCAAACAGGACAATGGCCAAATGGAGAAACGCCTCCAATATGCCGATCTCGCCGAAGGTCATCCCCTTATCGCCAAGGTAGATGACCCACAACGCCCGGTCAAAGAACAACTGGGCAAAAAAGAGATAAAAATAAAGCAGATATATATTGTTTCTTGTCTTAATCATTAGTTTTCGTCCTCTCATAAACATAAGGTTAATAGAAAAGCGGAGGCGGCTCGTTCAGAGGCGACAAGCTTAAGTTGAACATGTCGGAAAGGCGCATTTTGCCTTTTTGGCATGTTCAACTTATGACCTCGAGCCTCTAGCCGCCGCAGCTAGATCAAGAAAAGCGGAGGCGGCTCGTTCAGAGGCGACAAGCTTAAGTTGAACATGTCGGAAAGGCGCTTTTTGCCTTTTTGGCATGTTTAACTTATGACCTCGAGCCTCTAGCCGCCGCAGCTAGATCAAAAAAAGCCACAGGGAATCATTCCCCATGGCTTTCGCTATTTTCAGGAAATCATACGTACGTTCACATTATTGAAATTTAGCTAAAAAAGGACAGACTTGTCCCGTGGACGGCTGAAATTCCAAAAATAGACATCATGAAGATAAGGTATTTTTTCTCAGCTTTGATGTCTACAGTGAACGAATACATGAATTTTCCCTCCTTTATGTTTAAGATTCTTTTTTATTATATAGCTCTTTCCGGTTCTGGACAAGCGATCCTTACACCGAGGTTGACCCCGGATTCATAACTGAATAAAATAAATACATACTAATTTGGAGGTTTTTGTTTGTTAAACAACTGTATATTACTGGGGTGAACACTTTCTTAATGACTCTAATCATTAAGAGAGTGCCATTTATAAACCCGATAAATTTAATGAAAGAAAAGGAGACTATAAATGGATATCTTCATTAGACAAGAGCGCCCTGAAGAATATAGCAGGACAGAAGAAATGACTAAACAAGCATTTTCACATGAGGAGTATAGCGACAAGAAAGAACATCTGCTTGTAAATAAAATTAGAAAATCAGATGCATTTATACCTGAGCTTTCATTGGTTGCCATCAATGATAGCAATGAAGTGATCGGCCACATTCTACTATCTAAAATCACCATTGTAGACCATAATAAAGTGGCAGATTCCCTGGCAATGGCTCCTGTGTCTGTAGCACCCTCCTTTCAAAAAAAGGGAATCGGAAGCCAATTGATACATGCAGCCCTGCAAATGGCAAAAGAGATCGGTTACCATTCAGTCATTGTGTTAGGTCATAAAGACTATTATCCGAAGTTTGGCTTTAAGCAAGCGTCACTATGGAATATCAAGCCTCCGTTTGAAGTGCCTGATGAAGTATTTATGGCTTTGGAATTGACGGAGCATTCTCTTAGAAAGGTAGAAGGTGTCGTTCATTATTCCAAAGCTTTTTTGGAATAAAGTTATAAAGAGGTTGTCCCGGGGGAATTCCTGGACCACCTCTTTTTTAGAGTTAATCCCTCTTCAAGGTTAAATTTAGCGATTTTCCTTGATAATCTCCCATTAAAAACAGCCAATTACGAAAAAAAAACGACCTATCAACTTTAATATGATGAAAACGTCACCCATTATCCTATGATTCCGCTTGAATAATCAGAAAACCTTCAGTAATTAATCCTATTCCAACCACTTTCAATCCGAAAATCAGAATAATTGATCCTGTTTCCGATTTATTGATCCTTATTTCAATTAATCAATCCTGATTTAAGATAATTAATCCTTCATGTCGAATTTTCTTTTTTCTGCAACCGATATTTCCAGAGTAAAGTTTCGAGGGAAATACCCGGTTTACTTAATCAAGAACCAGGCATTCGCTTTATGGCTTTACAGCATCAATTATTAGAGATGGAAATGCCAGCCTGTCTCCCTGGTTTCTAGGGTCGAACTTCTTAGAACGAAAAATCACCCCGTCAGCTCCGTCCCAATGATTTTGATGAAACTTTCCTTCTTCATCAAAATACTCAAGCAATGTCACTTCAAATCCTGCCGTTTCAAACATTTTCGTCAACGTTTGATAATTGTGAACGACCTTATGCCCCGCAGCCGGGTGATCTTTTGGACCAGGTCCCCCAACCTGCACAATACGCTGATAAGATTCATCGGGAAAATATCCATCAGGGACGGCGCACCGAATATATCCGGAAGGCTTCATGTATATCATACATAGTTTCGCAGCCTCTAACCCTTCTTCATATGTAAGGTGTTCCCAGACATGTTCAGCCAAAATGGCATCTAAAGAACTTTTATAGAACCGGTTTTCCCATGTACTTTCATCTAATAAGTTTAAATCCTCTTGCTGTGTATGGATCCAGCCAGGATTATTCATATATTCTCCTGCGCCGACCACAATCTTCATTTCATTCATTGAGGAGTACCTCACTTAATTTTGTAGATGATTTTGTGCTTCGTTCTTTAACGCTGGATCTGGTTTTCCAGTAATTCAATGATTCTATCCAATTTCTTATGAATATCATCTGAAACCTGAACCTCTTTCTTACTATTGATGAGGAGCCTTCGAATGAAGAGAGTGAATGATACTGCTCCCACTAGCAGTAATGAAAAGATGATCGACTGATAGAGTAAGTCGCCAATATTCATAATGACACCACTTTCTTTTTGGATAATCATACCATATACAATGAAACCTGATCCCGCAAATATAAAAAAAAGAGTAGCAAAAGCTACTCCCTTTTCAAATGACTATCAGTTTCCAGGATCCACATAATCCGGATAATCCGTAATGATTGCATCAACCTTCATGTCGAAAAGAAAGTCTGCTGCTTCTTGACTGCGTACCGTCCATGATCCTATTTGCATCCCTTGGGCGTGGACTTGATCCACTACTTCTTCTGACACGATTCCATAGCTTGGGTTGAACCATTCCGCATAGGTTGATATTTCTTTTAACGCTTCTGGTGTGGTAAGAGCACGGTTAGAAGTTAACACACCTACCGGAACGTGAGGAAGCAATTGATCCATTTTTTTCATAGATTCAAAGTTAAACGATTGAAGAATGATTTTTTCATTTTGTGGTTTATCGAGATTCCGTTCTTTTAATGCCTCTGCCACTTCTTCTTCAATACCGGGGTAAAGTTCTGGAGCCTTTAATTCGATTAAAATCCCCACTTTACCGTGGTAACGATCCAGAATCTCTTCAAAGGTCGGAATCGGTTCTCCTACAAATTCTTCTCCCTTCCAACTCCCCGCATCAAGACTTTGAAGTTGTTCAAGGGTTAAATCCCCTACTTTTCCCGTTCCATCTGTTGTCCGATCCACTGTTGTATCATGGATGACGACCAATTCTCCATCTTTACTTCGTTGAACATCGATTTCAATATAATCCGCCTTCATATCAACCGCCAGATCAAAACCGGCGATTGTATTTTCAGGTGCATAACCAGCTGCCCCGCGGTGTGCTACATTATCCACTTGCTTTCTTTCCCCTGCTGTCGGTTCGTCTGCAAATGCCTGACTGAACGGGCTGAATAACAGTGAAAAAGCAACCCCTGTACCGATTAGTAATTTTTTGCTCATTTTCTTCATCTCCAATCCTGAATATGTATTTCTACTTTATTTTAGGAAAGGGATGTTGAGTTGATGTGTAGATAACAATACAGCTTAATATAGATTGTGTTAACAAAATTCGACCTTTATTCTTACGTTTTTTTACAAATCTATTGAACTGGGATGAGTTATTGATCCATTTTACTTATAAAGTGGTGTTTTGATCGGAATTCAGGGATAGTATGATCAGAATAATTTGAGCTTTTTTTAGGAGTTAATCCTGTTTGAACCACTTTTAATCCTGAACCTATCCTAATTTCGATTAATTGATCCTTCGTGTCGAATTTTCTTGATTTGAAATACCAAATTTCCAATCAAAAAAACTGGGCTCCCCCTTCCACTCAGAAAGGAGCAGACCCTATATAATAAAATCTTTATTTATCCATCAAAGCCCTTCCTTTTAGGACAGACTCGTCCTTCCCTCCGCTTCTCAAAGCCATCTTTGAAAAGAGGATCCCAAGGACGACCAGACCCAAAAAACCGATTCCCATCGCCAGTCCGCCAATGATGTTCCCCACAATCAAACCTGCTGCGCCGATCATTTTTCCGACTTGGAACACCAATCCATTCATGGCCATATAGGCTCCCCGTCTGCTGTCATCCACGATATCGGCGAGGAGTGACTGGCGTGTCGGGACATAAAGCAATTCGCCGATGGTCAAGACGACAACAGAAAGGAAAAGGGTGAGAAAATCATTACTGAAGGCCATGAAGAAATAGCCCATTCCGAAGAGGATGAATCCCGTGTACATGATAGGTTCCTCTTTCTTTCCGGTGATCCATTTACCGGCAGCTGCTGTGAATAAAACGATCATCAATGTGTTGACAACGGTCAGTAAGCTCAATAATCGTATTCCGTCCATATCGAATGAGAATAAGTTGAATAGTTGTATGGTTTGGGGGATGATTTCCTCCTCAAGTCTCACTGAAATGAAATTATTACGTTGAAACTCAATCGATAGAATCGCGATTCCACCAAAGGTAAAAGCCATAAACGTCCAGTCTTTCATGACCAGGCCGTAGCTCTTCAAGAGAGGCTTGATTCCATAGGTCCCTTGTCCTTTTCCACTCTTGATTTCATACGTATCAATGATTAACGCTGCCGTCATCCAGAGCGTCACAATACCCATCAGGAGAAGAACCGCAATCAGTTCGAAGAAATACTGTTCAAAGAACCAGCCTCCGATCATCAGCCCGATCATGATGGATAAGTTCACGGCCCAATAATTGACCGAGTACATAAATGCCCTTGTTTCCTTCGTGCTGACATCGATCAGCATGGCTTCGGATGCAGGATTGACCATCCCGCCTGAGACGCCGATCACGAGCAACATGATAAAGGTGATCCAAGGCGAGGTAAAGATAGGTGAGTTGACCGCAAGCAATCCGGCAAATGCCCCGACCTTCATGACTTCACCTGCAACCATCAACTGTTTCCTGCCAATGATATCAGCGAGATACCCTCCATAAAGTCCAGCGATAAACTGAACCGCTACTTGAATGAGCAGAAGAATCCCTGCAACCGATGCATTGATTTCCTTAGTAAAATAAATGGCCATGAATGGGAAAACCGCTGAGCCCACTATCCGGCTTAAAAATGACGTGTAAATTCGCACTTTGATGTTTGGGTGTAAAGTTGAAAACATCGTATCATCTCCTCTATGTTTCCATTATGTGCTAGAAGAAAAGGGGTAAAAAGGGTACAATGAAAGAAATAATGTCCCCTTTTAGGAGGAGAATGGAAATGAACGACCGCTATTTTGCCATGAGGGCCCATTTTCTCGACCGGGAAGTGAATGGAGAATGCTTTTTTAAATTAAAGGAGCTTGAAGAACGATGGTTTTATTCGCTAAAAAATGTGAAGAGGATCCTTCACCAGTTCGAGGAGTCGGGCAGGCTCACCTACATACCCGGTGCAGGGAGAGGAAACCCTTCGAAGTTGACGTTCAGACACTCTTTTCAGAAAGAAGTAGAAGAATTCATGAAAGACTGTATGGAAAACGGAAAACTCGATCAAGCAGCCCAGCTTCTTAGACTCCCGATTCCGAAGTCATGGATTGCGAAGGTCTCTTCAGATATCCGGGACATGTTCGGGCTTAAGCGTGGAACGGAATCTAAGGATGTCCTTCACGCCTTTATATCAAGGGATTTCACGACACTTGATCCCTTGAAGGTATCCATCTCTTTTGAATCCCACTTAATCGAATACCTGGGAGATACGTTAGTCAAATATGATGACAAAAAAGACACGATCCTTCCCCATATTGCCCACCACTTCGAGTCGGATGGAGACAAAAAATGGACGTTCCATTTGCGGAAAGGGGTCTTCTTTCATCACCAGGAAACACTGACTAGCAAGGATGTCGCTTATACCATTGAACGAATCAAAAATAGTGAAGAATCTTCCCACCAATGGCTTGCAGAAGATATCGAGACGGTGGAATGCCCTGGTCCTTATAAAGTGAGCATCACTTTGAAGAAGGAAAACCCCTTTTTCCTTCGCTATATCGCATCACCTAACTTTTGTATCCTACCGGCCAATCAGGCATTCAATGAAGGTGAATGGATCGGCACCGGTCCCTTTTTATTAAAAGAACGATCGGAAAACAAAGTGGTGCTCGAGGCGTTTGACCACTATTTCCTTGAACGCCCCCTCCTGGATGAGCTCCATTTTTACAAAGTGAGTCAGGATGCCGCAAACATTGTGGACTTCACCGTACAACATCCACCAACAGAAGAAGTCATGAGCAAGCATGAAATTGAAACGGGCTTTCGATTTCTCATGTGCAATTTGAGAAGGCAAACCGTAATCAAGCATGAGTCCATCCGAAAAGCTCTATATCATCTGATGGATATCAACCGGATGGCTGATGACTTAGGATGGGAGCATTGGGTTGAAGCAAGCAGCTTCGTGAATGCCAGGTCCTCCCCGCAAAAAAAGGATCCGAAAACCATCCTCCCCCTTTTAAAAGAGGCGGAATATACTGGAGAGCCGATAACGATTTATCACATGCACTATCAAAAAGCCTTTGAAGTTGCCGATTGGTATAAAAAGCAGGGCGAAGAATACGGAATCAACTTCGTGCTGCACCCCTTTACCTTTCCTGACTTCTATCTACGGGACATCGACGAGAAAGCAGACTTGATCTTCATGGGCGAGGTATCTTCGTTGGATCCCCATCTGTCCTTTCTGGCAGCCTTCTACAACGATACGCTTCTATTCAGAAGGATGTTCCCTGTCGATTCCCTCCAATGGATTGATGAGAAACTCGAGATCTTCAAACAAGAAGAGGCTGAAAACAGGGAAAGGATCATGATGGAAATCGAAGATCATATCCGGGAGAACAATCTATTACTCTTTCAACATCACCCGATTAAGACGAGGACGTTTCACCCGATGATCAAGGATGTGATGTTCCATTCGTTCGGTCATTTTGATTTTTCGAAGCTTTGGATTCCACGGTGATTTCGGTTAGGCTACATAAACAAGAAGGGAACCCCAGACATTTGGAGTTCCTTTCATTTGAAGGCCATAATTTTAAATGCTATAAATGAAATTCATTTTTAATCATCCTGGCAACCTCTTCTGCACTCATATCTGTATTATTGATTTCAATATAATTCTCTTCATCTATTTCTCCCATTCTCCCCGAAATGATCAGATGATTTTCTGCATCGCCAACCATTCTTCAAATCTCTTTACACCAGTTTCATAGGAAAGATCATTCCCTCTAATAGAAAAAATTTCCGTTCCAAATCCCTCTAGTGAATTCATTTTTTCTGTTGTGTTTTCAAGTCCATATTGTTTAAAGTCGAAGAAGACATCCCACACATCCTCCGATAACCTTTTATAGGCAATAGACTCATAATCACACTCATTTTCGTAATAACCTAAATGCAAATGATATTTATCGTCATATTTCATGTTCATTTTGTTCATCTTCCCCTCTTTCTAAGTTTCCCTTACACACACAAATTGAAGTAATATCCCTAACTCTTGCGAATGATCATATCTTTTCTGTGAAATACAAGATTGGTAGATTTGAAAGAACTTCATATTTCTGAAACGAAACCATTGAATTAATTCCATTAATTTGAAATAATTGTAATTAATTGACTATTAAAAGCACTTGAGGTAAAAGACCTACATGCTGGGAAAGAGGAAGACGTATGCTGAAAAAAATACCCTTCAGGCGGATACGCTGGCCGGGGTGGGTTGTGTTGTTTGTATTAGGATTTTCTTTCGTTTATGGGATGGCTCAGTTGGTAGTTGGAATCGGATTCGACAAGGATTCAGGGCAGGCATCTCTATCTAGTATAAACTTTGAGACGGTGACTGAGAAGACGGATACATATACCATGTCCGTTAAGACTCCGGTTATCGGGGACTCAAACATACATAAGCCCATACAAGGATGGATCAAGCAAGAGAAAGAATCATTTTTAGCAGCAGTAAAGGAAAACAAGGATGAGCTTGGAGAAGGTTACCGTGCTCACTTAATCATCCAAGCCGATGTAAAGAAAGCGACAAATGATACATATAGTTTAATCTTTAACTCGTATCAGTTGGTAAATAATATCCGTGGTCAACAACAGGTAAAGACCTATACCATTGATGCTTCGGAAAAGAGAATTTTACACCTATCGGACATCATGCAAACCAGTGGCAAAGCAATCCATATGGTCCGAAAACAAATCCAAAAAAATGAATCTATTAATCTAGCAGACGACAAGATGGATAAGGTATTAAAAGACCCGGCATCGTGGAATTGGTCCATAACACCGACTGCACTCACGTTGTACTTTGAGGAGTCGGAAATCGCTGCTAAAGGGGCTGGTCCAATCCAAGTAGAGGTCCCCATTAAACTTATCCGCCCTTATTTAAATAAAGAAATGGCAGCTGCACTAGGTACATCAGAAGGAACATCCATAAATGCATCCATCGAACCTGGAAGGAAATATGTGGCTCTTACGTTTGATGACGGTCCCAACGTGGAGGTAACTCCACGAATTCTCAAGATACTCAAAGCCCATGACGTACAGGCCACTTTTTTCATGCTGGGAAGTCAGGCTGAAAAATATCCCTCCCTTGCGAAAAAGGTTGCCGAATCCGGCCATGAAATCGGCAACCACACAGACCACCACCAGGATCTGACGAAAATCGGAAGGGATCAAGTAGCAGAAGAAGTCCAAATCTCCAGCCAAAAAATCGAGGACGCGACTGGTCGAGTCCCCTCTATTTTGCGCCCACCATATGGAGCTATAAATGATGAGGTTGTGGAGGTGGCAGGTGATTATGGCTCACCAATCGTCCTATGGTCCGTCGATTCACTCGATTGGAAAAACAAGAACGCCGATGCCATCAACCGGGTTGTTCAGAAGGAAATCACCCCTGGATCGATCATCCTGTTACACGATGTTCATCCCACAACAGCTGAAGCTTTGCCGACATTACTAACAACACTTGAAAAGGAAGGTTATCAATTTGTAACCGTCTCTCAGTTACAATCGATTAATGCGGAGGTGAGTGCCGGTCCTTACTATGGTAATATTTGAATGAGGCTGCGGTTCTATTGCTTTGAAAGTAGTAGAACCGTCCGGCATTCACAATAAGTGAATCAAATCATCATAATCATCTATCACCTAATTCACCGAACTGTCGTCTCCAACGCCTCATTCCTCATTTCTATGATATATTCCTTAGCGACAAATTCCCTCCCGCCATGCTCTTCATACCAATCCCTGATACGTTTCAGATGCTCTTGGTCATTCCTGATGCTCGTTTCAATCTTCATATAATCCTCCTGACTGTCATATTCCCAAATGGCAAAGATCTCAACGGTCTCTTCATCATGATCCTTCATCCAGCGACCAATCAGTCGCGAGCCATGTCTAATCTGGTTCGGCAGATTCGTGTGATTGAAGTGATCATTGAACGTTTCGACGAACTCTTTTTTGACTAGATAGAACTTTCTTCTATAGAACATGAGGTCCTCCTTTCCTTGCCTTGATCACCATCGTAGTAGGAAATTTCCTCGCCTTATATAATGAGTAATAGCGATCAGATACTTCCTCCTCCACTGAGTCAAAAGCTGCTGATACGTCGCTTTCAATAACCGATTCAATCGTAAATCCTGCTTTGATGACTTCATTGATATATGTACTCAGTTTTCGTTTCGGGATGACGACAGGAGCATCTTCGCCTTTGAAGTTCGGGTACGTAGTGATTCCCTCTTTCTGGTAAGAACCTTCCAGATAAATTTGGCCATCTTCACTTTTCATATGGGGGTATAAGGGATGATCCCAACTAAAGATCAGTGAACCGCCTGTTTTCAAATAGGAGTGAATCAACCTTAAAGTAGATGGCAGGTCTGTTGTCCAGCCAATGGCATAGATAGAGTATACGATGTCAAAATAAGCCTTCGGCAGCCCGATGTCTTCTTCCATAGGTGAACAGGATAAGTTGGCATCCAAGCCCTTTAACGTTTCTTTTGCCGTCTCGATTTGAGTACCTGACAGGTCAACGCCCCATAATTCACTGGCACCAATTTCCTTCATATATAGTAAGGAGTGCCCGCTGCCACACCCGATATCAAGCACCTTTTTGCTGGTAATGTCATCAAACAGCCTCAATTCTTCTTCCGTTTGTGTAAACGGCCCGTAACTCGGCAAGGCATCCTTCCCGTTAAAATGGCGGGCAACTTTATCCCAGCTTTTTTTATTTTGTTTCAGAATATCCAGCATCTTAATCCCCTTTTCTTATTTCGTCTCATGTTTCATCATTTGTCGTTGATCCCACAGCATTTCCTCATTCGTTCAATCCCCCATTTCATTTAAATATTCTGTATATATAATCCGCACTCCCTATCGGATCGACCTCATCGACGTAGTAATCTTCAGCCACCCAGTATCTTCTTTTGTACTTTTCAAGCCTTGCTTGATGGTCACCGAGATAGAGGTCACGGTCCAATACTCTTTCAACTCTTAATTCATGTGAACAATCAATATAGATCATAAAATCAACATATCGGCGCCATTCTTTCCTTTGTAAGAAGACACCCTCAATAAGGATGATGGCAGACGGGGGCAGGTGGATTGGTTTCCTAATGACCGAATCCGTTGAAGAATGATAGAACGGCAGGGTAATAGAGCCGCTAGTATGCAGCTTTCTGAACAGCTCTGTTTCGATTAATCCAATGTCCCATTGGAGAAAATAATATTCGAACCATTCATCATTCCCGGTCCCATATCGCTTATGTGTTTCAACAATGTGATCATCAAGATGAACGATGAAAGCCTCATGATTACAAAGCTCCAATGCATGTCGAAGCTCTTTTGCAACGGTGGTCTTACCTGCTCCTCCTAACCCATCTATCCCTACAATGAAGCGGCGATTTTCCGAGAACTTTTTTTGATAACGGGATAGCCGGGATAGCAATGTTTCTGTTACTTCATCGATGGACACCTTGCTCATCCCCATCACTTTTCTTCCATATCACTCGTATATTTCTCTGGCAACAGCTCCAACACATGACACTTTACGAGTTCACCATTATAAGGAATGATGACATCGGTATTTTCCCCATAGTCACTTATTAGCTCCCGGCACATTCCACAGGGGGCAACGACCCAACATTTCTCTATATCTTCATGTGGATGAGGATGAGCAACAGCTACAATCGTTTCAAACTCGTGATCCCCTTCAGAAATAGACTTCCCTATAGCCATCGCTTCCCCACATACCGTGATTCTTCCAACGTTTGCTTCTACGTGGACGGCTGAATAAACCAGTCCGGATGCTGACCTGACTGCCGAACCAATGTGATGGCGTCCATATCGATAATTCTTTTCGATGACTTTTTCCGCTTCCCTGATCAATTCATAATCTCTATCCTCTAACGGTCTGACTTTTAACATTGAGACTCTCTCCCTTGTTCGTTCATTTTTATTTTTCATCATTAAGCTTGTCCTTTAACTCTGTATGAAATCTTCAATCGCACCCCAATAACCAAACCACTATTCAATTTCCCCATTTGGTTCAACAACATATTGATCCCTAATTCTAAAAATATAAGCGGGAGACGAACCTATTACTTTAAGTGTACCTTCACTCAAAACAATGCCCGTTTCCTCTGGTAACGCAATGACAGAAATTCCATGTTTGTCTACGTATTGTTTGATTAAGTCATCGTGGCCAGGTTCGTAGTGACACCATACTGAATAGCTGTCTATGTAGTTAAAACCTTCAAAGGACTTCAAATTTGTTCGGTTTGAATCCATATGGGAAGAGGTTAAAATATCTCTGCCTAAAATAATAGCCCCGGCACTCCCTCCATATACAATCCCCTGATTGTCTACAAACTCTTTTAAAATGGTATCAAACCCTGTCTCACGTAAGGTGTTCAACAAATAGAAAGTATTCCCTCCGCCGATATAAATGGAGGAGAACTTCTTTAGATCCTCTAGTGACTTAGCTTCCAAATCAGTCCACATTTCTATTTCATTAATGCCTTGAGGACTAAACACACTATGTATCCATTTGTAACAGTCTTCATAAGGAATTTCGCCTTGCATCGCGATTGGAATGTATAGCAGTGGCTTATTAAGATCTTTTGCACTAACAAATTCCTTATCCAATATTTGTGTCTGTTCCTTATCTCCGCCGCCGGAAAGGAATAAGTTCACCATGAATCCCTGCCCCCTAATCAGAATACTTCCTTACTACCAATTATTTCAAATTATATCTTTTAACTCAATGATTAATTTCTTTCTTGTTACTGAGTTAACATATATTGCTATCACCTTTTTAGTTTATTCTTAATCCCATTTGGATAATGAATAATAAAACAATAAACTATAGAAATGAGGTAGTTAAAATGCGAGAAAATCATGATCAGATAAAAGGGAAGCGAAAGCAGACAAAGGGAGATTTGAAGAAAGGTTTGGGTAAACTTACAAACGACGATCGTATTATAGCGGAAGGCGAACGCGATAAGGATAAAGGGAAGATTCAGGAAAAGGTTGGTGATGTGAAGGAATCTATTAAAAAAAGTTGGTAACTGCATATTAATCATAAGAGGACGATCCTGCTGCTTACTAGGGTAAGCAGCAGGATCGTCCTTTTCATTACTATCATCAACCTGGAAGACTTACTTACATACGCATTTCCCCCTATCTATTTACTTGATTTCAGTCTTCTTCTTTTATTCTCAGGTTGCTTCAACCAATAACGGACTCCTTTTCCAGCCAAGGGCTCATCATTGTATCTCGGTATCACATGTAAATGACAATGGAAGATAAACTGATTCGACACCTCCCCAACATTCCAGCCCAGTGTATAGCCATCTGGTGAAAACTCTTCGTTTAAGTATTTCTTTGCTTTTTGTAATAGTTTGTATGTATCGTTCCACTCTTTTTCCGTTAATTCAAATGCGTCCGCATGATGGTTTTTCGGAACAATGACCCCGGATCCTTCTAATACATCCTGGTGCTTGTTATGCTGCAGGAAATAGCAGGATTCATTTTCAAATATGATGTTTTGGTCTTTGTCCTCATCGGGATTGCAGAATGGACAGGTTTCTTCATTGGTCATGTGCTTTCTCCTTTCATCTTTTATCTTTTACCGAAGTGCCTTGCCAGAAACAATATGCCAATGCAGATGCTTTGAATCTTGATAGTCTCCTATATTCGTAATGACCTTACACGCCCCAGATTCATTGGTGACCATGTGCGCCACCTTTTTGATGACCCCCATTAGTTCAAGCAATAATTCGTCATCACCTTCTTCCAGCGTAAGAAGGGATGGAATATGCTTTTTCGGGATCGCCACGATATGGACGGGATAGAAGGGCCTGGTGTGATGGTAGGCGAGGACATTGTCTGTTTCTAGCACCTTTTTTATTTCTGTTTTTCCACTTAATACTTCATCGCAATAAAAATCATTCGTCATGGTTTGACCTCCCCTATACCTTTTATCTTACCAATTATTTCAAAATTCCATCACTTTGACAATCCATAATCCCTACACTGATGCCCATCTTACCCAACTGTTCAATCTTGCAAAAATAACCCTTACGAACTCTACACAGTGAAACCCCTTTCATCCCTGGCGAATAGCCCATATAATAGATTTATAAGATGATCATCTACTAAACAAGAATATAAATATGCAAAATTAACTAGAGGAGGATCCTCATGGTACTGGATAAAAGGCGTGCACACTTATTATCCATCATTCAGCATTCACCCGACCCGGTTCCCACAAAGGAACTGGTCGCCAGGATGAACTTGTCCCAACGGACCATTTATTACGACCTCGATCAGATCAACAGCTGGCTGAGGACGGAAGGGTTGGAACCGATTGAAAGTCAGCATGGGAAAGGGTTATTCTTACCCCCTGAATCGAAATCGCAGTTGATGGTTTCGAAGGATCAGAGTTTTGAAGACTGGCAGTATCAGTTATCGAAAGAAGAGCGCGAAGTTCTGATTAAAGCCTCCATCCTGTTGGAAGAACAAGATGCGTCGATGCAGCGGTTCATGGACCTGACCAGCATGAGCCGGGGAACAATCGCAAAGGTGATTAAAGACATCAAGAAAGAATTTCGTGAAGCGGGTCTGGACCTTTATTACAAGAAAGGTTCAGGCTACCGGTTGATGGGACCTGAGGAAGCAAAGCGTACGATGCTTTCCACGATCCTTGCGACCATCTTCTCCCATCAAGATTGGCAGAATGTCCGGAATGAGGTTCACAGGATGATTCAGCCGGAAGCAGACACGTGGTCACAGGAAACCGAGCAGAGGCGTCTTGTGAGGGAAATTCTTTATGAAGCCGAAAAGGAATTGGGATTGACGCTGACCGATGAGATGGTCGAGATCCTGTCTCTTCAGCTCCTGATGATCATTAAGCGGATCGAACTGCAAAAGTATACCTCTGTGCCTTACGAAGAAAAAGAAGTCTTGAAGCAGACTGAAGCCTACCGGGCAGCTCTTCATATAACCAATAAGCTTGACGTCACATTTCCCGATGATGAGGTTTGCTTCATCACGATGAACCTGCTGGGATCCAAAGTCCAGCAGGATAATTTCAATCGCTATACGGAACAGGAATTATCAGGGCTGAAGGAAGTCGTTCAACGGATGATCCATGATTTCCAGCTTTACTCCTGCGTCGTGTTCGATGACAAAAAGGGACTCGAGGAAAACCTGATCTCCCATATTAAACCGACATTTTACCGGCTCAAATACGGGCTCTCGATCGCGAATGATCTGTCCGACAGCATTCAAACGACGTACCCGGACATCTTTCACCTGACAAAGCGGGTGATGAGGCATCTGGAACTGTATGTCGGAAAAACGGTACCCGATGAAGAAGCAGCCTATATCACCCTGCACTTCGGAGGATGGTTGACGAAAGAGAAGAAAAAGGTAGAGACAAAGTTCAGAGCCCTCATCGTGTGTGAAAATGGAATCGGGACATCCAATATGCTCCGGACCCAGCTTGAGAATCTGATTGCCGGGCTCAATGTCATCACGACGCTTTCCATGAGGGAGTATCGAACGAACACGTACGAGGCGGATATTATTTTTTCCACCAATTATATAAAAGAAAAAGACATTCCAGTCATCCACGTTCCCGCGATCTTGACGAATCTTGAAAAGGAACGGGTCATGCAGAGAATGAACGAGCTTTTCGACTCAAAGCCGAACGAAAAAAACAGGACCGACCTTCTGATGGACGTGATCAAGCGTCACGCGACCGTCCATGAAGAAGACGCACTGAAGAGAGACCTGGTCCAGCTTTTAGAACAAACTACTCCCACGATAAAGGAGCTCAGAAAGCCTATGCTTAATGAATTACTGACAGAACAGACGATACAGCTGAAAGACCGTGTCACAAGCTGGGAGGAAGCCATCCGGGTCGCGAGCGAGCCGCTCGTCGATCAACAATCGATCCGTCCGGACTATGTGGACGCGATGATCACAAACGTGAAGGAATTGGGTCCTTACATCGTCATCGCCCCGAACATCGCAATCCCCCATGCCCGTCCAGAGACAGGCGTCGAACAGCTGGGGATGAGCTTCCTGAGACTCGAGGAACCGGTTTATTTTTCCGAAAAAGAAAAACATCGCGCTCAGCTCATCATCGTGCTGGCGGCGATTGATAATCAAACCCACTTAAAAGCTTTGGCCCAGCTCACAGAACTGCTGTCCAATGAAGACAACGTGGAAAAGTTAATCTCAGCAAGTGATCGTCAAACCATTATTGAATTAATCAATCAAACAGTAGAAGTATAAATCAGAGGAGGAAATAAAAATGAAAAAAGTATTAGTCGTATGTGGAAATGGATTAGGAAGCAGCATGATCGTAGAAATGAATGTGAAAGCAGCACTGAAGGATATGGGAAAAGAAGCTGAGGTGTCCCACACAGACCTGACAACTGCCAAGACGGAGCAAGCGGATCTCTTCATCGGTTCAGAGGATATCGTGGAAAGTCTGGAAGATGGCCGTAAACATGTCGTGAAATTGAAGAACCTGATGGATAAGAACGAACTTCGCGCAGCACTGGAACAAAATATCTAGTCCACTAAAACGGAAGGAGCGATACAAATGGTTGATATCATAATGAAGGATATACTGGGTACACCCGCGATCCTTGTCGGTCTATTCGCCTTAATCGGGCTCCTTATTCAACGCAAGAATTCAGGGGATGTCGTATCCGGAACCCTTAAAACGGTCATGGGCTTCGTCATCCTCGGGGCGGGTGCAAATGTACTCGTCCAGTCCCTCGGACAATTCAGCAGCATGTTCAATCATGCCTTTGAAGTCGACGGGGTGATTCCGAACAATGAAGCGGTCGTTGCCCTTGCACAGGAAAGCTTCGGTACGGAGACAGCGATGATCATGCTGTTCGGTATGATTGTCAATATTCTTATTGCGCGATTCAGTCCTTTTAAATATATCTTCTTAACCGGACATCATACTATGTTCATGGCTTGCTTGATCGCTGTCATCTTAACCACAGGAGGATTCACCGGAGTACCGTTGATCATTCTCGGCTCGATCATCCTTGGTGCACTGATGGTCCTGTCACCTGCGATGCTTCAGCCTTTCACCCGTAAAGTCACCGGGTCTGATGACTTTGCCGTCGGCCACTTCGGATCGATCGGGTATTTGGTTTCGGCTGCGGTCGGTAAAGCAGTTGGTAAAGGTTCTAAATCGACAGAAGAAATCAAAGTTCCAAAGTCACTCGGCTTTCTCCGGGACACATCGGTCTCCGTATCACTGACGATGGTCATCCTCTTCTTTATCGTGGCAGGTGCAGCAGGACCAGCCTTCGTTGAAGGAGAATTGAGCGGCGGACAAAACTTCCTGGTCTTTGCTTTTATGCAGGGAATCACATTTGCCGTTGGTGTGTATATCATTTTAGCCGGGGTACGCATGCTCCTTGGTGAAATCGTTCCTGCCTTCAAAGGGATTGCGGACAAAATCGTCCCGAATGCGAAACCCGCTCTTGATTGCCCGGCCATCTTCCCATTCGCAGGAAATGCCGTCATCATCGGTTTCTTATTCAGCTTCATTGCCGGTCTCGTCAGCATGCTTTTCTTGCCACTACTTGGATTGAAAGTCATCGTTCCGGGACTTGTCCCTCACTTCTTCACAGGCGCTGCTGCCGGAGTCTTCGGCAACGCAACCGGCGGTCGAAGAGGTGCAGTCATCGGCTCCATGGCGAACGGCGTCATGATCAGCTTCCTGCCAGCTCTCTTATTGCCGGTTTTAGGCAATTTAGGTTTCCAGGGGACAACATTTGGAGATGCGGACTTCGGGTTGGTCGGCATCGTGCTTGGTAATCTCGTCAGCTTGATTGAATCCAATGTGATTGTTTTCGCGTCAATCATCGTCCTTCTTGCCATCCTCTTCTTCATCAGCTTTAAGTCAAAGGGGACTGGGGAGAAGGAAGAAACAGAAGTAGCATAAATAAATTAAAACACTCGCTTCCTTCTTTCGGGAAGCGAGTGTTTTAATTTATAAACAGGAAATGCCAGGACGGTTACCTTGCTTCCTAATGCACCCCATTTTTCATTCCTTTAACCTTTATAATAAAACTGTAGCCTTTAAATACATTAAAAACTTCTCAAAAAACCTACTCCGTGATAATCCCTTCTCCAACCCCAAACCGAATCAGACCTTCATAAGGATCTCCCGTAATATCAAAAAGCTTACAAAACGCGGGCTCTGTCTTATATCCTTGGTTTTTGAGATGTATCACTTTCTGTTTGAGACCAGGATATCTTTGCAATAGTTCATGTTCAATCATCATATGGAGATACGCATGTTGCTTATGTACCGGTTGGGCTTGTCCAAACAGCTCAAACTCAAAACCGCTTAAGCTAAAATTGGCCTTCACGACTTCTTTCCCATTAATCGTTTTCCTTTTGATTGTAAAGCCATCTTTTTTGTTGTATAACGTTTGGATCAATTCTTCAAATGGGTCTAATTCCTGTACTTCCATAATGATGTCCAGGTCTGATCCCGTAATGTCTATACCAATGGGCAGAGTTCCGCATAGAACAGGATTATAGGGATTCATAACATTCAAAATATCCAGTTCCATGATGACTGCATATGCCTTTTGTTGCCTCTCCGTCCCCTTTTTCATACTTGCGAATAAATCTATCATCGGTACACCATCCCTGCCTGACGATTTTTCAATGCAAATATACCAACTCTTATTATCCGAGAAATCTTTTATCTTAATAATGATCACATTTAATCGGACGCACGTATACCCATCACTTACTTAAATATTATTAATTATTTTGGACCAATACCTTTCCAAAAAAGATCAACCAAAGCTTGTGCTGTTTTTTTGGGACCACCTAGTTCCTCTATTAGATCTTTTTTATTTCGAATCATTGCCACCGTAGAAAATGCATGTGCAAGCAATAATGGGTTTGTTACCACTATTTCACCTTTTTCCATAGCTTGCTTGAATATATCTTCGAGCGCTTTATGAACTTCCCTCTCGGCACCTCGAATTTCCTGAATATGATTCTCTGTTAGTGAGAAAGCAGCTTCTTTTAATAACGTTTCAAAATCAATGTGGGGTCTCATTAAATGATCCAGTGTGACTTCATATAATTTGTGCTTCAAGCCATTAGAACTATGTAAAAGTTTCTCTGTTTGTATTGTGATTCGTTGGAACATACTTGACACAGCGACTGCGAATAAGTTTGCTTTGTTTTTAAAATAATAGTAAACGCTGGCTTTGGTCACACTACACGCCTCAGCCACTTGCTCCATGGAAACACCCTCATATCCATATGTTAAAAACAGATGGGCAGATGTCTTTAAGATTTTCTCTCTCGTTAGATTGTTCTCAATTTTTATTTTTGGTCTTCCTGGTTTTTTAGGAAACTCGCTATCCATGGGTACCTCCTTGATGTTCAAAAAAAATATATTATTAATCATTTGATTAATTAACCTTCGAGTATATATAATTAATTAAGATATACTGACTGAATCTATTGTAATAAATTTAGTAAAAAAAACAAATGTAGAAATAAACCTTTTATACATGGTCACAACAGACGTATGAACCGTCTCAGATACTCTACACCCTCATAAATAAAGATGAAATCAACTATGAGAAAGATTGGATCATTTTCAACCCGAATGAAACGATTACTTTGTGATGCTGACACTAAGTATAAAGTAAGGAGGCTTACAATAGAAACTAAAGTATTAATCCCGCTCAGAGATAACCTGACACTAAACGGTGGTGTGAGTTAGCCTTTTACCTTTAAAATTGATTAATTTATAAGAAACAATTCGTATTATTTAAAAGAATACTAGAATGGAGGGAATCAAAATCGATACATTTCTTTTTAGCTTCTTCTCAATTGCTTACATAGGGGTTTTGATCATTGGAGTGATCTGCCTTAGAACTTACAAATTAAAAAGTATAGTTTTTCTATTGCCAGTTATTGTCGGCCTTATTTATGACAACGGAATCATAGCAATAGGTCAGTTAATAGGGGAAGGGGAAATATTAAAACGATTAAACCTGGCACGATTCTGGATACATGCATTTTTCACGCCTCTTCTCGTGTTATTTTCTTGGAAAACATTGGAGCAAGGAGAAGTATTGTGGGCTAAGAAACCTTTCAGTAAGTTTTCTGCCTATGCATTGACTTTTTCATTGGTATTGTTTGAACTTTTTACTGAGGTATCAGGACTTCATTTAGTGGCGAATATGGAAAATGGCGTCCTAAGCTATAGCTCTGACGAACCTTCAAGTGGCCCGCCCGTTATGGTATTAATAGTATCACTTGTATTGCTTGTGGCTTCAATCATCATCTGGAGTAAACAAAAATGGAAGTGGTTTTTTGCCGGTTCCCTTGCAATGATCATCGGAAGTGCTGTAAGTTTACCGATTGATAGCGGAGCCATCACAAATTTCTTTGAACTAGGCCTTATAACCTCCTTACTCGGAACGGCAATCTTCCAGAGTAAAAACATTACAAAAGACTCCCCCTAAGAATCGAGAGTTGAATTTCTGAAAAAACACGAGTTAAAAATGATAATAATTACCAATTTGATATCCTTTAATATATTCTAGAAATCTAAATACTTTATAAAAGGTGATTTTTGAATGATTACAATTCAGACATACATTTCAAAAAAAGACTGCAAAGAGATGACCCTAAAGGGTGCTATCTATCATGATTTTTCACCTCTTGGCGAACCTTTGTCAAGAGAGTATGGTAATAATCAATTAATCAAATCAGATGGAATTTCAATCTTTGGTGCTGTTGAGATTTCCATCTATCAAAAACCTCTTTCTACCTTTAATGATTGGGATGATGTTGATGAATTATGGCTTTCACTTCTAGAATCTTTGAAACACTGCTTGAAATATGGTCATGGTATTAGCGGCTTCTCGATGCGGACCTTGGATTGGGAAATGAAATTAATGAAAGAAGAGAATAACGACTCTATATTATTCACTTGGAATCACTGGGATGCAGGTTGGAATACCGTATATGAAATGATCACAGTTTGTCTTCCCAAAAAAAAATTGGTGGATAACTTATTGTCTGAAGGGGAATTTTATGTTGAATTTAGGAATTCTTTATCGGACAGTGGTCCCAGCAGTAAAATGAAGAGATTAATTGATGAAATTAAATCCTTTAACTAGCGTTAAATTCCATTAATCCGAATAGCTTTCATTAGAAGAATGATAGGTTTATGTTCTGAGAAAAGTTGATGATTGAATTGATGATTACAGAGAGCAGCTACAAGAAATGAATGTAGCTGCTTTTCTTTAAGAAAAATGGTCATGTCCCCACCAAATCTTTTAATGGATGGAAAAAATCCTATGGCAAGATAATAGTGTTTCCTACATTTACATAAAGACAGGTCCCTTATTAAGAACTCTTCAAGCTATTTTACTTGGGTAGTATCCATTGCAATGCAGATGTGGACAGGAATCAGGATAAACATGAATAGGAGCCTTACTAAATGATGCACTTAATACATATCCTTCTGAGTAAAATTCCAAAACGCAATTGCAAGGCAAGCGACAGTCCATACTCCAAGTACTGTTAATGAAAATGGCAGTGACATCCCTTCGATTGGAGGAGCTTGACCTTCTATGTAGTTGATGAGATCAAAATTCAAGTTCACCAAATACTTTGAGCTCGTCCAGCTTGAACCGATAGAAGATAAGAGGGTGCCTGCAATCAACACAGCCATCATCGCCCCGATACCAGTAGCTGTATTTTTCACAAGTACTGAAATCATCAGGCTTATGGTTCCAACAGTCGCTGTAACTACCCAGGCAAGACCCGCTGACATCAGCAAGTATTCCCACATCGGAAGGGTATGGATATATGTCGTCGAAAACTCACCTGATGGAGAAGCTTGAAAGCCCGTCAGAATAGGTGCCGTCCAGCCATCATATCCAAGTACAATCCCTGAAATCCCATAGCAGACAATCACCGTAGCTGCCATCAGCATCGATGTATACAGCAAAACCGTCAGCCATTTGGCCATCAGGATCTTCCATCGTTTTACCGGTCGAGACAACAATGTCTTGATGGTCCCATCATTGTATTCCCCACTCACAACATCAGCCATAATAATAATGATGAGTAAAGGCAGGACTAGTGTGAGTCCCTGTGAGAAGAAGATGCGGATGAATGTTGGTGCTCCCGGATAGTTCGGGTTGATGTCGTTGTCCAAGTAATACTGCTTTTGCTTCAAATCAAATTCAAGGAATTGTCTGACCTCATCCTGGATTCCACTGGATGCAAGTCGATTTTGACGATCGACTATCTCCTGCTGCAGCTCCACTCGCCAGTCCAGAGTACCCTGCTTTTCCATCTTCTCTTGTATCTCCCGGTATTGTGCATATGTAAACATGGAGACTAGAATGATTAATATGGCGATAACAACCGCAAAACGTTTTTTTGAAGCAATTTTCATTACTTCATTTTGAATCAGACCAATCATATTTGGGTTAGACAATATGATCGCCCCCTGTCAAACTAATAAATAAGTCCTCCAATGTCTGGACCTTCCTTTCGATTGTCCATACCTCAATTCCCGCATTTAGTAAAGATTCATTCAGGATCGAAGTTTTGCTTTCATCCATAAGAGTATGGACAGTATGATCATCGTACAGTTCTGCAGCTTGGACATAGGGAGATGCTTTAAAGATATCAAGTGCACGAAAAGCATCATTGACTCTCCAATCCACACCTGATGACAATGCATCCACTAAATCACTTACCGTGCCTACCTTCACGATTCTCCCATGGCTCATTATAGCCACTCGATTGGCCAGCAACTCGATTTCACTTAATATATGACTGGATACAAGAACTGAAAGACCCGTTTCGTCGACCAGTTTCCTGATAAATGTACGAAGATCCTTTATTCCCATTGGATCCAATCCATTCGTAGGTTCATCCAATATAAGCACATCCGGCCGGCCTAACAGTGCTTGTGCAATCCCGAGCCTCTGACGCATTCCCAGTGAATAGGTCTGTACTTGGTCATCGATTCGTGCAGTCAGATCAACCAGATCAATGACCTCTTGTATTCGTTCACTATCCACCTTAGGCAGCATCCGTGCAAATATTTGCAGATTTTCCCGACCGCTCAAATACTTATATAACTCTGGATTTTCAACGATAGAACCAAGGCGCTGCATCGCCTGTACAAATTGCTTTCTCACATCAAAATCACAGATTTGAATTTTCCCGGACGTTGGCTTGATCAGACCGACGAGCATCCGAATAGTAGTCGTTTTTCCAGCACCATTGGGACCAAGGAATCCAAATACTTCTCCGGGATATATTTCAAATGATATATTATCAATGATCGTCTTTTTACCTATTACTTTCGTTACATTTTTCAATTGAACTGTTGGCTTTATGCTCATATCATCACCCTACACCTATTCTAACCAACTTTTTTCTCAATTGCTCTTTTAAATACTCAGCATGAGTAAAAGTTGGTACAATCATAATAGAAGGAGAGATTAAGAGATGAAAAAATGGATGTGGCAACTATTTATCACCCTTTCACTTGCACTGACAGTCCTATTTGGATACGGATTTGTAAGAGCCTATTGGGATGTCGCCAACCCTCCCCAAGAGAAGATATTAGCAGAATCAGAAGAAGCCCCTGTCACTCCTGGAGAAACGTATATTGCACTTGGCGATTCATTGACAAGGGGGGTAGGATCATCAAAGGGAGAAGGTTTTGTCCCGCTGGTTGGAAATCCACTTAAAGAAACCAATACTGTGGAGCGTTACCAAAACTTAGGCATACGGGGTGCAAGGATTGAAGATTTACTGGCACAGTTAGAACAAAAGGATGTCAAGAGATCTCTTAAGGACGCCAAAATCATTTCCATCACGATTGGGGGAAACAATCTCTTTAATTCCGGTGAGATTTTAAACAATTATTCGGAAACTGCAGCCCTTGGCATTCTGGAAACCGAAATTCCTAACTTGGAAAAAACGTTTGAAACCATTCGTGAATTAAATAAGGATGCAGTCATCCTCTACATGGGACTATATAATCCCTTTAAGGAATTGCCGGACGGAGATTCATTTGATTCTGTCATCCAAAAATGGAATGAATCCGCCCGCACATTAGGCTTAAAATACGAAGTTCACGTTGTGGATACCTTCAATTTGGTAAGGGATGCCAAACGCGATCTTTCAAGTGACAACTTCCATCCTAATGATGCTACTTATCAACAAATAGCTGATAGCCTATCACTTGTCATTGAAAAAAATATTATACAATAATCACAGGGAGCCATGGGGACAGGAACCGTGGCTTTTTCTAAATCATGCCAAGAAACCTGTTCTTATGTCCTTGGCTTGACTCTCTTCATTCCCCCATAACCATATTTAAAAGGAATGAAGTCATCAATGATACACACCCTTACCTTACGAGATATTTAATAGAACCTTTCCGGCGCTTAAAAAACAAATAGATAACCTCTTATCACCTAAATGCTAGGTACAAAAGATTGATCCCTTACCACCACTGTTTCAGGCACAAACTTTATTAAAATATTGCTATCGCCTAACCCTTGAAATCTTGGATCCCACTTCTCTTCTTCTGGTCCAAGATAACGCTCGAGTAACCTTGTTGCAATCGCCTTATCAAAAGGCTCAACCGTAGCTTCTCCTCTGAACCCTGCATGTAATACTTTTCCTGTTGTATGATCGAGGTCTACAATACCAATGGCGCACTCCGGGTGTTCTTTGATTCTCCCGGGGAAACTGTCTGAAGATGGTGTGCCGATGATATAGATATGTTCATTTTCCCAGTAAAACCAAACAGGTGACTCTCTCGGACCTTCCATGGATAATGTAGAAAGGTGCGCAAATAGAGGTTTTTTAAGAAATTCATCCAGATCAAAGCTTTTATTACCATTTATAATTTCCAAGTCTATTTCATCCTCTCATTATATAAAACTTACAATGTATTATATCTTCGTCCCATTGTAGAAGGAGAAAATGTAATTCTGTATTTACCACCAAGCTCCTGCTTGGCACGTTCCGTGAGTATTTCTCCTTGCCTATTATGTTCCTCTTCCATTTGGATTCCATTTGAAATGATTTCATCTAAATCCCAATCAATCCATTTCCCGTACATACTCTCCCAATCTATCAATTCTTTCTTTAACTCATTTGATAACGGAGTATCCTCTAAATCCAAATTACAACCGCACTCAACACACCAGATAGGATTTGCTCCAACATCCGCTTCCATTTTCAAGTCAAAGGTTTCTTTTTGCTCACAAAAACAACGCATATAATTGAGACACCCCTAGTCATTTAATGACACTACGCCAATATTTCAACTCGAACCCAAGTTGTTTATTTTTTTGTTGTCCACTCATACTGAATATCCGGTAAATTTTCTTCATTCTCATTTCCCCTGCCAATGATGATAAATCCATGCTTTTCATAAAATCGCTGCGCCTTTTGATTTATATCGAATGTATAGAGGGTCAGTCTTCCACTTGAATGTTCTTTTGCTTTATTAAGCAGTGCTTCACCGATTCCGATCCCCTGATATCCAACATGAATATACAGTTGGCTGATTTCGGTTTTACTATAGGCAATCATGCCAACTACTTTTTCATCCAATATCGCTATATCGATTCGGTACTGCCCGGGTAATCTATGATTGATAAAATCAACATGATCTTCAAAGCTGTGAATTTCTTTTTGTCCGATAGCCTGCTCCTTGCTTTCCCTCCACATTTTCACGGTCTCTGCTGCATATTTTGGATCATACGGGATGATCCTGTATGGGTGTTGGTTCACATTCTATCCCTCCATTGGGTTTATTCAAGAAAATACTGTATTAGGAGTCCCTTATTTACTAAACCTTGGTTTACTAAAGTAAGCCCCTAGTAACATTAATAACATCGCCGAAAGAATCCCGATTGCTTCTTGGTTGAATAACATAGAAACAGGCATGGATAACGCTGCAAGTATAAAGAAAATCTTCATCAACATGTTGACTCCTCCTAACAAAACATCACGATCGTTATTTCAGTTCCTTGTGATACGATCAATGTTCACATTCCAATTATTTCAAACCATTTATGTTTTAACAATCCCTATTCCTTTAATAGGAAATTATCCTCACTTTACCGTTATCCTTTGTGTTAACGGGTTGACTGTGATACTATATAAAGCATCTTGAAATTGACCTCAAGTTTCAATAAGAAAACCCACCTCTGGTTTAGAGGTGGGTTTTCTTTGTATGTGACGGGACGGTTTCAATGATTCTAATGTAATGCAAAAAGAAGCACGAGATCAGACACCATTAAATAATAAAAATAGATTAGCAGTTTACTTTTTCCTGCCAATATAAAGCAAGTGAGAGGAAATACCAAGAATATAAGGATCTGTTGCCTTTTCTATAATTAAATCGATTATTTTACTTACTTCTTCGTCACCTTTTTCTCTCCAGTAATCCCAGTTGCCATTATTCAAAACCGCTCCTGCATTGGATCCTATTAACTCGATTGTTTCAAATCCTTTTGCTTCTATAAAAGGTTTGATGTCTTCTATATTAAAATAATACGCGCCTGTAAAACGTCCTTCATCTGCATGATTAAAGCAGCCTGAATCTGAAAATTGTAAAATGGTATCCATATCATTGTTTGGTTTCCAATTGTCAGGAGATAATAGCGATGTCAGGATGTGTCTAATTCTAGGCATAAAGGCAACAAAGACCAGTCCACCCTTTTTAGTCACTCTATTTAATTCTTTCACTGCCAGTTCACGGTCATTTTCTTCCTGCAGATGGTACATGGGTCCGAGCATTAATGAAGAGTCGAACTTTTCATCTTCAAACAGATTTAGGTCTCTGGCATCTGCTGCATAAAACCCTTCAAATTGTTCGTCTAAATCATGTTCTTTCGCTTTATCTTTTGCAATATCAACTAATCTTGGGGTCAAATCGGTCAGGGTTACCCTATAACCAGCTTTGGCAAGTTCCATTGAATATTTCCCCGGTCCAGCACCATTATTTGCACATAGCCTGTTTGAGGCATATATTTTCTTATATAATGCCAGTTCACCTGGAATTCAACGGGTTCACGTTCAAGTCTTCCCCACTCATCGAACTGATTGTAATACTGAATGATCTTACTCATATTTTCACCTATATTCCACTTTTTACCTATATATTCGGTACAACTTTGGTCGAATCCTGCTTACACTACATACCAATTAGCAATGAATCCATCCAGCAAAAAAGAACTTTTTTGCTGACCTGCCTCTTAAACCCACTCTTCACCATGTTCACGAATAAACTTTATATCATTTTGATAATGCTCATGGTGCCCTTCTTCGATCATCTTCTGAAAAGCAAGGTCACCTTCACCGGCTTTTCTTCTCATGTAGATACACAATCCTTCCAAGCGCAGCAATACCATTTCCAAATAATCTTCTTCCATTCCCTCCATACCGTAGGATTCAAAGAACAATTTTACTCTTTGTTTTATAAGGCCGGCATCACGTGTTTGATCGTAGTGAACAGCTTCACCCGCTTCGGTATGATAATGTCTGCTTAAGGGAACGCAGGTGTACAGAGTATAAGCGATATCCCAAAGTCTCGGACCGGGGCCGGCAACATCAAAATCAATGATACCTACTGGTTTTTCCTGGATAAAAATAATATTGTATATGGCAAAATCATTGTGACATATTACCTCCATGTTAGCTGGTGTATTGTCCATGGGCTGCCATTCATTCGTTAACGGAAAGTCACTCACTGCATCATGGTAATGCCGGAGCATCTTCGCTATTTCTTTTAAAGCATCATTAGACCACATGTATTCTTTTAAAGGATAATTGCCGGCTTCTCCTGCTATAAATGATAATATCTCTCTATCTTTTTCATCAATTCCTAAAAACTTCGGTGCATAATCAAAACCTTTACTTTCCAACTGCTGCAATAACGTATGGATTTTAACACTATCAGGCTTCAATTCCCGGCGAACAGTATCTCCCGAACGATATACTACCGAGACATTCCCTCCTGTTAGCATTTCTTCGTTTTCATTCTGACTTTTCATTTAAATTCCCCCAATTTAGGGACGTGTGATTGTGTCAATCGAGATGTATTTTTACCCATAAATAAAAGCAGATATACAAAGGTATCTGCTTGGCAATGGGAATATAATTGTCCACACCATGTATCCCTTGAATGATTTCAGATAGACAAATAAACCATCCTTAAGGATCAAGGACCGCCGCTGTCTCTATCCAATTAACTAATCATTTCAAGATATTCCACATGTGTACTATAGATTCCCCTTTCTTTACATCTCTACATTATATAATAACAAATATTGCTAACTAAACACAGGAAATGTCGAAGCTTTTCGATAATTCCTCCGGTAAGCGTAGGGGATTTTACCGTAACTTCTAAACTAATATCAACAATATCGAGCTAAGAGAAACCAGGGAACAAATGGACAAAACGACGAAAGGCTTTACATGTCCGTTTTTGTACGGAGCATAAGACATGACAGTTGTGGAGAATAAAAATATCATCTGCATCATTAAGGATTGTTCAAAATATAGAACAGTAACGAGATCAACAGTACTGATACTCCTAATATAATTGCAATCTGCTTTTTCAATTAAACACCTCATCCGCAATTGAGAGAGCACTAGACATTGTTGACTCTACTTCCAATCTTTACTCTAAAACTATTTTCTAGTTGATTTCATTAAAATGCTGATTTTATAAATTTGATAAGAGATAACTAAAATGGCGAATATAGCTGTAAATAGCAATAAGGTAGGGTTACTGATAATAGTCGAATCCTTAAGTAATACAAACGTTAAGATCATCAATAAAACTATTAACGTTATGATTCTATTTGTAATCTCAGATTTAAACATTCTCCGTATCCCCCTTATGAAGTGATGCGGCACGCAGTATATAGCTTGTCTACACTTTCACGATATCCTATAATGGAAAATATTACATTATGTGGAGATGATCATTATGACGTCAAATACTAAAAGCCCTACAGTTAAACTAGTTGAGTTTCATGAACAGTACACTCCTCCATTATCCAACTTTCACTTACCTGAAGATCAACTAGAATTTACTAGTCTCCCTTTGGAAAAAATCAATCATCCGAAAGTCTCCAAAAATTCTATTCATGTATTAATCATGAGTAATAATGAACCAGTGGGATATTTTGCATTAGAAGATGGGGAAAAGGTTCATAAGTATAGTGAAAATCCAAAGGCCAGAATCTTAACATCTTTCTCAATTGATTCAAAGTTTCAAGGAAAAGGACTGGCAAAACAAGGACTAAAACTACTTCCTTCTTTTGTGAAAAACGTTCTGCCTGATATCAATGAAGTGGTTCTTGGGGTTAACAAAAGGAACACGGCAGCCATAAACCTCTACCTGAAATGTGGATTCGTAGATGAAAAACAAATATATGAGGGACCTAAAGGACCTCAGCATGTTTTACACTTGATTATTTAATTTACCTGGGGGCTGCCTAAGCTCCTTTTTGCGCATTAATAATTATTCGCATCGTGTTTTTACATGTTCACTGTGAAATGAAATATTTCTCCCGGAAAATCGGACTAAGCTCACTCCACACATCAAACTTATTTCCATCTAAATCATAAAAAACAAAATTCCTTCCAGAGTGTCCTCTGTTTTCAATAGTGCCAACCCGAATCCCATTGTCTATAAAATCCTTATGCAGTGTTTCCAACGCTTCTAAACCATTCACTTCAAAAGTTAATGAAAATCGTTCTTCACCATAAATATCTATGAAATTAGCACTTTGATTTTCTTTTGATTTAACAAGAAAAATACTTTGGTTTGCAAGATTCAAGATGGCTTTATCTTCATCTTTATAGCTTAATTCTGCATCTAATTTATGTATGTACCATTCAGATGAAAGATCCACATTCGTTACTGGAATATAGGTTGTGCCAACCCTTAATAATTTTTGGCTCATTTATAATTCCCTCCCACAATCAGATATAGTAAACATTCTCTTTTCATATGCGTTTACCCTGCTGAAATTCCCGTATTCTTCATAACCGTTTTCTCCCAATCTTCACTGATAGCGTTGATTCTTCTTTATATTCTCCAGATTCACAAATATCGAGCATGGCCTCCCTCACATCACGTTCAAATAGCGAGATGTCACTTCCAAGAAAACGCTTGGATCCATAGGATGTAGAATACAGATTCCCAAGTATCGACTCAATGGTCCAAGTGATTTCGTATGTTGGTAAGGTATGAACTTCAAGGTCAAATTGAGAATGGGATATGACTTCTTCATGACTGGTAACGGGATGAGTATAGGTTGAATTTCCAGCCTTTCGATCTTTTCCATACCATTCTTCAATCACTTCATTAAACCTTACTTGCCAAGGTTTCAACGTTTGATCGGGATCATAATTATCAATGATCGCTACCCCGCCACCAGGAGAAATCATATCAAATAATTCCTCTAGTACCTTGGGTCTGTCCATCCAATGAAAAGCCTTGGCTATCGTCACGAGAGAAAAATGCTCATGATTCTCAAGGGTGTACTGTTCCAAGGTTCCATTGAACCACTGAATCTGCCCCATCCTTACTTCCTGATCGATACGCGTAGCTTCTTCAATCATTTCCGGTTCAACATCTATACCTACTATTTTATGACACCAATCAGAAAACCTTATGGTAAGCTGTCCTGTGCCGCAGCCTAAATCAAGGAGGTTCTGCTCCCCATTTAAAGAGAACGTTTCAACCAGGAATCGTATCAAAGAAGAAGGATACATCGGTCTGTATTTCGAGTAATAACCTGCAGTGCCTTTAAATAGGTCTTGCCCGTACTTGTTCAAGTTTGTGACCCTCCCATCGATCTCTATATGCTTCCAGCGAATCTTAAACCATTGCCCTCTTTAATAAAAAGAATCTAAAATTACCTTTCCCCAATACAAAAGGCTCATTGTGAAAAATACAATTACAAACGTGGTTAAAATTTTTGGTAAGCTTTTGTAAAAGTATATTGATGCTAGTCCAACAATTATATGAAGGATAGCAAAAAGGGTCATACTCACCTTTCGTCTCCCCTTACTCAATTAATTAATCCATCCAGTTACTATATAAAGATTATTCCTTTATCTTCATAACCATTAATCATATACTGTTTCTTTACTAGGATCTCTCAAGAATTCAAACAGCAGGTTGATCTGAGTTTCTGTATTTCTCCCGATTGATAGCTCCGGCAAATTCTCTTCACCAAAAAAATTGATTCCTTTTGTTTCGATTCCGCTTCTTGCCTCTCCACCCGTCAACTCACATTGAATGAAAATTTTATAGTAATGGTACGGTTGCGAGGGATGGGGATGTTTGTTCATATCGAGCAGTGCGAGTAATTTTACAGGGGTTACATCATATCCAGATTCTTCTCTTATTTCTTTGACGATGTTTTCACTTGGAGACAGACCCACATCACAAAACCCACCTGGGAGAGACCATTTATCATCAACTTTCTCTCTTACCATTAAAATTTTGTTATCCTCAAATACGGCACCGCGCACATCTACTTTCGGTGTCTGATAACCTGATTCATTCGTAAATAGGTCCCTTACTTTTCTCATGTCTAAGTCCGTATATTCCTGCATGATCTCCGCACTGATCGTTCGTAATTCTTCATATCTCTCAATATCGTAAACATCCTTTGAAAAGGACAGCCCTGATTGAGATAATGCCTGGATCCTTTTTGCCCATTCTAACCATTTATCACTCATCTTACTTGCACCACCTTAAACTTTCATACACATATGTACGTTGACGGACAATCGTCGCACTTTACTTCATGTTTCTCTTCCACTCTGACTTACTCAATCTATAATGATGATAAAGTTCATTTCCAATTCTCTGTTGTCCCTGGTAGGTTAAACCACACTTCTCAATCACTTTATTGGATGGAACGTTGTCAATCAAAGCGACTGCGTTCAAGATTTCTACATTGGTATTCGTAAATAAGTAGTTAATCAACCCTATAGATGCTAAAGTCGCGTAACCCTTCCCTTGATATTCACTTGAAATGGCATACATAATCTCTCTATTCGGTGCAGGAAGCTCATTCTTAATACCCGTACAGCACCAACCAATAAATTCATCCATCTCTTTACTAAATACCCCTAGTTTTAACGTATGACCTTCAATGTTGGTTGTTTTGGCAGCGGCCTCTAGGAATGCTTTATTTGCTGGTATTTCATGATGGGTATCCCAGTCCATCCTTTGTTGTTTTGTAGATTTCCAGTCTGGCAGATATTGAGCTATTTCTGGCTGATTTGATATTCTGTATATATCTTCTGCATTTTCTATGGAGAACTCTTGTAGATAGATATCTGAGCAATCGATTCTGAATAATCCATTTAATGGTTTATGTTTCATGACCCTTCTCCTTGTAAAAACATACTTAATTACAATCCCTGCATTTACCTTTATACCAATTATTTCAAATAGGTGATATAAACACAATAACTATATTCCATAAAAAAGAAGCTTATCTTATTGCGGATAAGCCCCATGAACTTAATAAAGAGGTTTAAATGTATGGAGAATAAAATTATCTAATATACCCACACTTTCAACAAACATAAATGTACCGTCATTTCTTTCTAATTGAATGCTTTTCTGATTGAAAAATATGTAGTCTGTATGTTCCCTGTTCACTATCGTAAACTCTTGAGAGTTCAGTACACACGTTTGAACTTTACATTCAATATCGAATTCGCTGGCCAACCATCCATCAAAAGCAGTGTTAGTCGGCTTTTTAAAAAAGAGTAAGAGTAAAGATAGTACTATTAAACTTATTGTAATGAATCATTCACCCTGTATTTCAATTTATTACTCCTTTGTTATTATAAGGTAACTTACACCCCTTTTACCCACTATCCCGTCCGATAATGTTAAAGCTAATTGCTTCGTGCTTAAAGATATTTCACTAATACCTTTATTGGTCTTTTCTTTTGGTTACTGAGCTCCTCAAAACAATCTATCAACTGGTCTGAATGAATCTCATAGTTAAATATCTTAGATAAATGCGGGGTTTTTACACTCTCATTAAAGAACCAAATCGAGTGTTGCTGATAATCCCATCCATCACTTGAACCAACAATTTTCAATTCTTTTTCGTAAAAGTCTTCATTTAGGTAAAATAGATCTTTATTACCATCTGATAATATACAAAGTTCTTTCTGGTGCTTCAATGATTTCAACTGGGTGTGAAACGCACTTATACTCGCAGAACATTCCAGTCCAAAATCATAAAAGACTGAAGGAACTTGTTCTTTAGAAGAATAGGTATTAGATGCACCCAAAGTATGTGCAAGTTCTCTTCTCGATTCATCTGGTTCTAACACATCAATATGGTTTATTTTCATATAGTTTTTCAAGAAGTGAATGGTCAATAGCCCCATTGTTCCTGCACCCGTGATAAGAACCTTATCTTTCAATTCAGGTTTGAGCTTCAATACTCCTTTTCCGGCATCACAAGATAACGTATTAAGCAGAGCATACCTATATTCAACAGAATCCGGTACCTTGACTACTTTATTTGCTTTTACTATGCCTACATCCTTATGACCATAGAATGCGAGTACATGATCTCCTATTTTAACATTCGTAACATCATCCCCTGCTTTTATAACTTGCCCATAGCTTTCATAGCCAGTTTCTCTTGGGTATTGAGGATGGGGATTAGTAACATCTGATTCGTTATATTGTGGCAATTCAGCCCCGATACTGATTGCTCCAGCAATGGTCCGAATTAATATTTCATCGGATTCCAATTCCCTTATTTCATTTCGTCTCCACTCTAATTTTTGCTTTCCAGATAAAATTAGTGATTGTTGAATCATAGTATTCAATCCTTATGTATCTATTTTTTCAGAAACGTCTGTACGGTTCTGTAACGAAAAAGAAGCACGCGATTCGTCGTGGGTTTCTTACTTCTGAAGAATATGCATAACTATCTTATATCTTTTCCTCTGCCAATTTTATGTTTTTCTTTAAATAATCAGGTAGTTCCGGATGGGCAAGAATCTCTGAAGTAGTCATCCAAAATACATCATCAACTTCTTCAGTGCTTTTTGCGAAAGGTTCACCCAATTTATGATGACACAGAAAAACGATATCAATTACATTGATGCCCGAATCAGTAACAAAGGAAGAGCTGTTTACATATTCAATACCTGCGACATCGCTTCCCACCTCTTCAAATATTTCTCTTTGTAACGTCCTTTCTAATATATCGGATGAAACTCCTTCAATTTCACACTTGCCGCCGACGAGTGAAAGACAGCCTCCTGCATGTTCCTCTTTCTCGCTTCTCAGGATTAGAAGCCACTTACCATCGCGATGAATAGCACCTTCTACATTCACAACAAACATAAAACAATCCCCCTATAAAAGTAATCCTGTCTATGTCAAATAGAACAATACTGATGAACAATCTCCAAAAGACGCTCTGGCTTTTCTGATGAAACACACTCTGACAACCTTGCCGCAGCGATAATGGGCGCCCATTGAAAAATTTCATCTTTAGACAGACCGCTTTTCTCACAATAAAGACGCATATACATTTCAGCCAATCCCTCCGAAAACTGGGAATACAAAAGATACGTTCGATATACGTCAGCACGTATATCCCCTGCACTGGAATCAACCCAGTCGATAATGGTGACGTTATGATCTGACATAATTAAGTTGAATAAATGAAAATCCCCATGACAGAGTTTTTCGTCGAAGGTCATTGAATCTAGTTTTTTAATTAAGGTAGATTTAAGTTTAATATCCAACCCTGGTGCATATTCTATTTGTCTACTTAATTTTTCAGACATCGGTTCAATAGAATCTGCTTTGATTTTATGTATTTTCATTTGTATATCAACAGAAATGTTCATATAATATTCCGCTTCTTCCATGTTATCTGTTAGAAAATCCCCTATAGTTCTCCCTTTTATGTGCTCCATTATGATTACCTGTTTACCATCTATTTTGGTTACATCAATTATTTTCGGCACAGAGAGTCCACACGAATAAGCATACTTTTGCTTATGAGCTTCATTAGTGGATTCTTTATCAGGTAATGAATCATTAAAAACTTTGAAAATCTTGTTTTGATAAAGATATACTTTTGCTGTATTTCCAATGGCAATAGGAGTTCCTAAATTCATTGTTTTTCACTCCTTTTACTTTTTAAAAAAGGAAATGGATGTGTCTCTCGCCTCCTTTTGCCCATAATCTGCTTCCGAAAATAGGGTCCCCTTCACATATTGTATCTTGTTGACTATGCAGGACTCTATTACCCACAGAGATGATAAAAGGGACTGGTAGACTCTTGTGATTCAATACTATTATTCTCCCATTACTTTTTTATCAATTGATTCAAACGTTACTCCCTCTGTGGTTTTCACACTAACCGGTTCCTTGATTTCATCGATTCCAATCATAATGTAAGGTGTTTGATCTGGTTGTTCACCTTCCCCTATATTGACAAGGATCTCAGTGCCACCCTTCTGCCTTACCTTTTCCACGTCAATGTCCTTTCCCAAATAATCTTCACCAAGAGTCAATGTTACTTGTTTTCTTCCTTCAGAGATTGTGGTGACCCGATAGTAATTTTCATATTCACGGTCCTCTCCATGAACAAACTTCGTGCTTCCTTCATCAATGATCCAATAATTATCACCACTATATATAAGGATCATTAAAGAGGATATGAAGATAAAAGGCGTTGTAATGAGAATAAGCTTATCCCTCTTCACAAAAAGTTTTTTCACACCGTCAGACGCCAGGAATCTCAAAATGAACGTTCCGGATATCGCTGTGATCAAGAAACCTATTCCAAAGAATCCATAGACCATTCCTTCAAATCCATGAAAGAAAACAAAACCATAAACCGTAATGAGAATGGCTGCAAGAAAAGTGATAAGTGACGGTATATAATAAGCGCTAAATTTCTTTGAAACTGTATAAGTAAATACAAATAACAGAATACCCCAAAATGCCCCGATAAAAATGAGAACAAACATGTTATCTCCCCCCCAAAATAGCGGCAGTTCTTCTTATGACGGGCACATCCACACCAAACGATATCACTAACCTGTTCCTCTTGAATTACCCTTATAATTGTTACTCATGAGTATTCTCCACAATCGTCCCAATTCATGAAGCAGGTATAATCTTCACCAGTGTACTTGAAGTTTATTACCATTTGGGTCATAAAAGTGGAAAAAGGCATGACCATTATCTTCTTTTATATCCTCGACCTTAACCTGATTATCCATTAAGTGTTGATGAAATTTAGATAATTCCGGACTTGTAAAGCCAATGCTAAATTCTGGTTCATTATCAATTGTAAAATGTGCAAATGTTTCATCTTCAGTAGGAACTAAGATAAGTAAGAAAGGTCCTTCATTTACTTTTATAATCGCAAGTTCCTCAGTAATATTTAATAACTGGAGCCCTAATACATCTCTATACCATTGGGCAGACAGATCTAAATCTTTTACTGGAATTCTAATATAATGTACTTGTTCAATAAATGATTTACTCATACTCTTCTCTCCTTTATTCCATTGGGTAGATCAAATAGTTTCTTTTCTATCTACCTTTTTCCTTCCGATTATTGAATTAACCAGTCCGAACACTTAATTCCAATTATTTCAAATCAATGATCAAAACTCAATAGCTAATTTCCATAAAAAAGAAGCTTACCTTATTGCGGATAAGCCTCTGTTAGTTAAAAAAATGACATTGCTCATTTGATTAAAATACATTCTTTACTTTTTGTTCGTTTGCTCCTACGCCTCAAATACTTGACGCAATTCAATCTGACCTTCGCCTTGTCCTTGTGGGTCCGGCATCCGCATGGCCCACTCGATGGCTTCTTCCCTCGACTTCACATTAATCAGAAAGAACCCGGCAACTAAATCGTTCGAATCCGTAAATGGTCCTTCCGTAACAACCGGCTTTCCCTCAACTTCCGGATACGAAAGGCGAATCCCATTTGAACTTGGATGAAGTCCTTTAGCCATAACCCGCACGCCTGCCTTCACTAATTGCTCATTGTACTTTGTCATGGCTTCCATGAGCTCAGGGCTCGGTAGATTTCCAGCTTCCGAATTCTTCGAGGCTTTGACAATCATCATAAACAGCATGAATATTTCCTCCTTCTTTTATAGAGGCGACTAATTATTAATAGAACGAACCGGAATCTTTAAGATCTACCCTTTTAAATATTTTATAAATTCAAAGGGTATTCCTTCTAACCTTCTACCTCTAACCTGCCCCGTTTGTAGAATAACAAAAAGATAAATCAGCTGTCCGATCTTCAGCAGCGCTATGTAATTCCCACCTATACTAAGTACCTTTCCAACTCATCTTTTTGACGTAAATGATGACGAAAATGCATTCCGACCAAATCATACCATTCCTTTGCATTCAGCCAGCCGAATCCTCCATGTTCAACTTTATTGGTCGGGTGAATATAATCCACTTTCGTTTCCCAATGAGTCAATCGTTGGATTAATTGTTCCATCCTGCTAATGAGTTCTTCCTTGCTGTCTGAATTATTTGGTGGAGAATTTAGTTCATCTGGTAACCTTATTTTAATAGGTGGAAACCCTCCGTTCTCAAATAATTGCTCACCAAACTGGGTTTTCCCAAAGGGTTGTTCCTCATTCAATGCAGCACATTCTTCCATACTATCAAGATACTCATGGGCAACAACAATTAAATGGTCATACATCTGTCCAATCGACCACACCCCTTCTTCCGAAATATACCTCAGCTGTTCTATTGAATAATTGTAAAGGTCACCTTTGAAAGTAATAAGCAGTTTAATGTCACTCATTTAAAAACTTCCTTTCTATTTACTGGATGTCCAGTGACGGGTCCGAAGCTTCCAAGATAATGAAAAGGTAGCATGGGATCCGTCCATTCCCAAACGGTTGGATATCCTGGAGTAAATCATTAAGTGAATTGATTATTGATACTGATCACATTGGAAGTACTTCAGTTAATGGTCATACAAACCAATCCGGTGCCGATCTTATCTGATATAACAACTTTAAACATACAAATATAATGATCACTTCAGGAAAACCAGGATAATTTTATTTCATCATTTTACCCGGCATAAAATGCGTACACTTTAGTTAGGTTTCCTCTAATCCCATTAACTCCTTTCCATTCGGCATATTCGTCAGGTATTTCTAAGTTAGAAACAAAGACTTCTAATGGCACTTCATTTTTCACTGCTTCTCTCGCATTTTCAATCAAGAAGGCTATATACTTTTCCAGAGTACACACCAATTCATTCCCCCCTGGAGATCCGTGACCAGGTACGACAGTCTCAATATCCAGTAGCTTCACCTTTTCTAGAATGGCACTAAATTCTTCAGGATCATAAATGGGTAAATGTAAATCAACCGTGACCAGATCACCCATAAACCCAATCTTCTCTTGGGGTAAGTACAGAAATGTGTCACTGGGGGTATGGCCTCCTCCAAAACAGTGCAGTTCAACCTTTCTTTTTGAGCCTTCAATCACCATCTTTTCTTCCAAAAGAACGGTTGGGAGCACGAGCTTAATAGTAGGTAAGTCTTTTAGAATGGCTGCCATTTCCTTATATTGATTAGTGAGACTGGCTTTCAAGACTCTATCTGTAGTTATCACGATCTGACCTTTTAGCTTATTCAAATAGTCTTCCGTTTCTATTATTTCAGTCTGCAAATCTACTATTTTATTTTTCTCTTCAAACCATTTCCTTGTTAGAGAAGTGGAAATAATCGTTGTATCTGAAAATGCTTGATTTCCAAATACATGATCACCGTGATAATGACTGTTGATCAGGTACTTCACTTTTTTCCCAGTCATCTCTTCTGCCTGCTTCCTCAACTCATAAGCAGCGGAAGGAGTGGCAAATGAATCGAAAATCAGCAATTCCTCACCCAAGTCAACGATACCGGCATTACTCCATGCACCTTGGTCCGGCTTTGCGATAGCTGCATAGACTCCGTCAAATAAGGCATATAAACTAAAATAATCAGTGTCTTTTATTTTCTCTTTCACTGTTCTCACCCTCAGGAACTATAATGGTTGTCGACGCTATTACTTAATTCCAATTATTTCAAATGAATGATCCAAACTCAATAACTATTTTCTATAAAAAAGAAGCTTACCTTAATGCGGATAAGCCCCCTATTCTGGAATAATAGCTTTTCGTAAGTTAGTAACATTATTAGGATTTGTTATCCATTTACTCATTAGTTCCATTTGTTTCTGTTTCAAGTCGCCGTAAGGTTCTTCAATAGCTTCAATTTCATGAAATTTCTTTTCAAATATTTTCGTATCGTTGATTTTTTTATAACCGCCAAAACCTAAATCATCGTTTAGTAACCAAACTACTTTTTTAATATTGGCAAACAGTATCCCGCCCGTGCACATTGGACAAGGTTCCAATGAAGTGTATATTGTAAACTTCTCACGGTTGACTTTCGCTTTAAATATTGATTTGCCAGCATTACGGATAGCGTCAATTTCAGCGTGGGCAGTCGCATCTTGTTGCGGGTGTACCCTATTACGCCCTCTTGAAATGATGTTCTGATTTTCATCCACGATGACAGCCCCAACTGGATATGTATTCTCACCCAATGCTTTTTCTGCTTCTTCAAGAGCCAACTCTAAAAAATATCTATCTTTTTTCATGGTCATACCTCTCTCCCTAAGACACCTATTCCCATCTACTCCCTATATTAAATGGCTTATTTCGGTTCAATTCCCCCCCACAACCTTCGAACATCCACCAATTCCTTATCTTTAAATTCCAACCTATAAATATCAGGTTTCGATGTGCTATGTAAAAAATTCAAGTCATACTTACTATCGAAATATCCCATCATCAAGGTCATTACACCCCCGTGTGATCCTATTACGATATGTTTATCTCTATATGTTTCTAATAGTTCTTTAAAAATGTTAATTGCCCTTTTTTGGCAATCAGAATTTGATTCTCCTCCCTCTAGAGCGAACTTTGATTCCTTGAACGACTTCTCCAACAGTGGAACCAATTCCTTATCAGAAACTCGATTATCATCAGAAGAAAAGATCCTCTCTTTTAAATCTTCAAATACTATAACTTCTTGCCCTATTTGTTCAGCTAACTTTTCGACAGTTAAGATTGAACGTATATAGGGGCTTGAAACAACTGCGTCAATCTTCTCATCTTTCAATATGTCAGTTACCCGCTTAGCATCCAAATGACCTTTTGGAGTAAACCCTCTTGTTCTTTCATTTCCTTCTTTTGGTGACTCACCGTGTCTCACCATATAGACAAACGTGCTCATCATGTATTTGCCTCCACTAAGGTTCGATTTTTAACATTGTCCAATATGACCTGGACCCCGGCAGGTTAAAGCTTCAACGTGCTTGGGGTCAGGCAATAATAAGAATTAACTTATCCTACTCTACAGTTCTGCCACGATAAACTTTCAAAGTGATGACATTTAGTATGATCGTAACGGTGAGAAGAATCGCCGAGACATAAGCAACGGCATACATGGTGTCCATTAGAGCAGCCCAATCCTCCACCGTTACTTTGTGGTAAGTATAAAAAATCTGGAAGCATAGTGAAATACCACAAGCATAGATACTGATCATAGAAAGAACAACCCAATTTTTATTCTGTTTTTTATCCCGGGTTAGATTAAGAACCGGGAGTATCCAAGCAATGAGCCCAAGCAAGAGGCTTCCAAGATTAAGTAAACTAAACAAATTTAATCCTCTTTTCTGTTATTGCTTTTTAAACGTATAACTCTATGAAATGGTTCCATAAACCCCATGGAAACCAAACCTACTTCCAATTATTTCAAAACAATGCACCTTACTCAAGAGATTTTTTCAAAAAAAGAAGCCCATCCTTGTTTGGATAAGCCCATGGTACGATGCTCTAGCAGAATATATATCAGCTTCCAGCAGTAGTCCTCTTTGATGATATAATTCACTGATTTCTTTTATTTTGAATGGAACATCCTCAATCCCTATGAAAGTCGACGCAAATTCTTTTATTGGATGCTCTCCCACACAAACACTGTACTTTGCGTTTTGAAAGAGTTCTAAGTCATTTTGGTCATTTCCGAATGCAATAAACTCACCTGGAAGTATGCCTAATTGTCTCAGGCCCTCCACCTTATGTATTCCTGACGGGCTTATATCCATTAACTCTTCATTCCCGTGTTCGTATACTTGTACAGATAGCTTCTCCAGTTGTTGTTTTACGGCTTGATCTCTTGTAAACAATACGATTTTCGTGATCTTTGATAATTGAGCCAATGGCTGATTTACAGCACGCTTTTCAGGATCAAGATTACGGAATATAGGATGATGACGATCTCCTGTGTAGCTGTAATCCCAATCACTGTCTATCAAATAAGTCAGCTGGTTGGTTTCTATGATCTGTTTTATATGATTTACTGCTTCTATTGTGAAAGTACGGGTCTTAATCTCCTGATCTGCATACGTAAAGGCACCATTCCCACCAACCATCCGATATTGCCGGAATTCTTCAGGCAGAACAGGTAATAAATCACGAATCGGCCTTGCTGAAGCAAATACAATTTCGTGCCCCTGTTGCTTACAAACGTTTAAAGCATCACAAATCTCTTGGCTTAAGGGTTTTCCTTTAAAACAAATCGTCCCATCTAAATCGAATACAAAAATCATCTTTTTTCACCTCAGGCGTGTTGGCATTAAATAATATAGCTTATTAATCTATCAAAAGAATCGATTTCGGCATATGGTTTGATATCGGTATCATTCTTGATCCTTTGAGGATTGAACCATATGCCCTTAATATGTGCATGTTGACAGCCGCTAATATCCTTTTCTAAGTCATCTCCTACAAATAAGACATCTTCCGGCTGCACATTCAGCTTATGCAGTGCTAATTCAAATATGCGTTTGTCGGGTTTAGTCATTCCCACTTCTTCAGAAATAATGATTGTATCGAAATAATTAGTTAACCCGGAGTTCATTATTTTAGCTTTTTGTCTCTGAGTGGAACCGTTTGTAATGATTCCAACTTTAACGTGCTGCTTTATGGTATTTACGATAGTAAGAGTATGCTGATTGATAGAAAAACATCGTGGGAAATGATGATTCCAAAAATCTTGAATGTCGTGGCGCGGTAATCTATTTTGCGGTGGGAACTCATCAAATAATGATTCCAAAACGTTTATCTTATTATTATCTCCATAGCTCCCTTTATCGTATTCTTTGAACCTATGCAACATTTCGTCTTTTGCTGGATGTGGAATATCCTCATAACACTCTTCTAAAATAACCGAAAACATTTGTTCTACTGCCTGATCCCTGTTAAGTAAGGTATCATCCAGATCGAATAGGATTGCTTTATAATTACTCAAATATCTTCACGGCCTTTCTCTCATTATATAATCCTCACATTTTCTTACCAATTCTAGAATGTCTTTTATCAGAGGCACTTATTATCAATAAAAAAGCAAAAAAATAAGCAACACTTCCTATAATCATCTTTGTCCAATTACCTAGTTCGAATAGAAATGATAAGAAAAATATACATAATGGACTAAATAATATTAAAGCTAAGCCTATTGTAAATGCCACTTTCTCAGGTAGTGCTTTCATTTTATCTATCATTAATTTCACCTTCGTAAATTATTTTTTTTAGGTTTAGGCAAGAAGTATGAACTCCCTCCCATTAAAAAGCCTCCAATTATTGCAAGTGACGTGCCAGCAATAACCCAATAAGTGGTTAAAAAAGTGGATAAATATATTCCTAGTATAAACATGAATAAACCAACCATCAGTATGATTGACACTTTTCGCATTTAACTCTCTCCCTTTAGAGATCATTTACTTAAGATCAGGACACATTTAATAACTAAGTCCTTATCCGTTGAATTTTAATCAAAAAACTTCATACGTGTCTTCTCTTCTCTATAGTAATCCAATCTGTCTTGTAATGTACCTGTATGAAATTCAAATTTATGGCCATCCGGGTCCGTAAAATAGATGGACTTTTTATCTCTTTCATCTCTTGGGCGACCTGACAAGATATTTACATTTAATTTTGTTAGTTTGTCATACACACTATCAAAATCTTCTTCTTCAATGGAAAAGGCAATATGGGTGTAGGATTGCTGTATTTCATTGCGGGGGATGTCTTTCTCTACATTAAGGGCAAACCACATTCCATGTACATCGAAGTAAGCCGTTTTTTTTCCCTTTACTAATAATTTTGCATCGAATACTTTTTGATAAAACTCAATGGACTTTTTTAAATCCGAAACTGAAAACAGAAAATGGTTAAACCCTTTGATTGTCATTTATTCACCTCAATCCTTTAATACGCTTTTTTTATCCTCGTATTCTAACTATCTTACTTCTGGGACATTTTATGTACACAATCAATAATTAAGTCCGGGCGATCAAGGAACACAGAATGTCCTGAGTTACTCGCAAAGATTAATTCACTTTTTGAAGATAACTTACTCTGGTCAGTGATAAGGGCTGACCATTTCTTTTCAAATTCCCTTAATTCCCAAAGTGGTATACCTTTGCCCTTTTCTGATTCAATTGTAAATTCTTTATCCCGTCCAATTACGAATAAGGGGACATCCGGAAAATATCCTAAGTTCATAATAGTTTCTGCGTCACGTTTCCATTCCTTAATCTCTGATGCCATCGCTTGATAGAGTGATGGATTCACTTGAAAGTCCAATAGTTTTTGCTGAATAGCCATTGGAAAGCGAAGATGCTTCTCATTAAGTGAAGGTTGGATGATATCCGATAATTCTTCTTTATCTTTTTTCGAATAATCTAAGCATTTTTTTATCCAGAATTCATCTGATTCTTCATGTATAACGGGTAGATCGAGCGTCTCCAATTCTTTTAATTCAACAGAGGTCGAGTCTACCAAAATCACTCCTGCCACGCGTTCAGGATAAACTTTCGCGAAATGTTGAGCACACAATCCACCATAGGAATGTCCTACTAAATAAATCGGCTCCTCGATATTTAAGAAATGGAGTATATCCGCCAGGTTACAAACAGTCGACTCTGTATTATGGACCTCTTCACCTATATCACTTCGTCCGAGTCCCCTTCGATGAAAGGTTAGTATTCTACAAGTATTACTTAATGTTTCGATCACCTCATACCATTCATCAAAAGAGCAGCCCATTCCAGGTAAAATAACAATCTGCGGACCTTTATGACCTTTACGCAGTACTTCAATTTTATTGTGTTTTAGTTGGATAAGTGATTGAATCCCTCTCACTCCTTTTCAGTCAGTGCAATAACATCTGAACCTTTTCCGAAATATAGTTTTTTATCAGTACTAGTTCATCTTTCTCAAAGTCGCAATTATCTGCCTCACTCGAATAACATTTCACCACTTTTTTAATAGTCATACTCATCTCTTTGGGGAATGTTAATAACCCCCAGTTAACAGCTTCTAGCTTGGAAGAAATAACCCCTTCTTTTAGATACCAAAAAACTCTGATCAAATTTAGTGTACAATAAATGGGGTCTTCTTCGATATTTGTTAAACAATCCTTAAAATCCCCTAATATGGACGATAGATAATCTGATCGTGGTACTAAAGGGAAAACATCACCAATGGGACTTCCTTTTACACAAACCCCTCTAGTAGTAGTGATCATAATATGAGCTGCTAAATCTGCATCAGTGTTAACATCCCCATTTAAATACTTGTATGTTTCACTGACTAAATCTTTTTCATACCGTTCTCTCCAGAATTCACTATAATGAAAATCATAAGGACAAGGATGCTGCCATTCTTTTAATTGGTTCAGATTCAGGAAACTTATTTCAACAGGAAATGGGGAATTGGAACACATTAAGAAGAGCTTTGCTAATTTCCTTTTTGTTTCAACTGTCATAGTCTTTTTCGTGACGACCAATACATCAACATCACTTCGATCCGGGTTAAATCCTCCCATCGCTAAAGAGCCGTGTATATATAAACCTATCAAATCATCCTTTATTATTTCAGCAATCTCTTTTTGCAGGTTGTGAATAAATTCTTTTATACCAGAAGAACAGTTTAGTAAATTATATGCCATCCTGTAATGCCCCTTTTTTCGTGTTGGTGACTTTAACAAAGAATGGAATGAACAGTACATATAGGGTAACTGTGAATATCCATATGATTATTGAAGAAGTCGATTAATTTAGAATTATTGAGATTGCAACTATAACTATTCACTTGTTTGGATAAGTTCCTTCGTTTTAGGATCATAGATTTTATAACTTATTTCAAACTCATGATCCTTTGTAACAGTGAGCTCACAATAGTACGGAACTGCCCTTCCATAAGAATCCAAGTCAGGGATATCTCTAAAATTAAACACATCGGACGAATCATCCATATTAAATGACGCTTCAATGGTTCGCCCCGATGAATCTATCTCGATCGTGCAACTCCCTTTTAAAACATAATATTCTTTATATAGCATATATTTTAAGCTGGGGAGAGTTATAACTAGCAGTAGACCGCTGAATATTAATGAAAAAAGAGCTTTAAATGTATTGGAAAGAGTAAATTCTTTTTCCCTGAATATATAAATAACCCAAAAAACGGCAATCAATAATAACACTGTACCTATTATCAACATAGCATAATACGTTTTTATCCTCATTCCCCAGTTGGAAGTAAATCCATTCAATTTTCATGTTATTGAATATACGGTTAATTTTATTAAAAAGTTTCGTGAGATTACTCTATTAACTGGTCCTTTATCTGAACGGTACAGCTGAATTACCAGGCCAAAAGAAAAACCCTATATCAATACAGGGTTTTTCTCATACATTTATTATTCAACCTTATTAAATATCAACAAATAAATACCGAAGTGTTTTTCTGATTAGCAGCCTAGAAAACTCAGGAACAATCCTCCACGTACGGTTACAATCTGGCGCCCGCAGGCATCGGTGATCACTTGTGGAGCAAAGGCAAATGCGCCGACCGTATCAAAACAGGTCCCTTGACAATTTTCCGTTTTACAGATTGTTTGGATCACTTGATTGACCGGTACGGAAACATCACTTGCAAGGGTACATGGAATATCACCAATTTGAAGTCCCCCTTCAATCGGTGTCAAGTCTCCCACGTTAATATGAAATCTGGCAGTACCGACCAGACGAACGGCATCAATCGCAACAGGACACGTCAAAGTGCCACCACATGGGTTCTCAACAGTCCCTTCCGCCTCCTGCTCTTCCAGCATACAAACAAGCTCACTCAGATCAGAACAGGCCGTGAAGCTATCGAACGTAGTGAATCTGAAAGTAAATCCATCCGGAACAATAGCGGTTGCACAATACTCTAAGGTACGGTCGCAGCTTTCCTGCTGAATATCGAGTTTGTCTACCATTTTGCCATTTGAATCATAATAAACGACATTGTTTTTTAACATAACTATCCCTCCCCTCTACTACTATTTATATGCATTTCTAGTAGATTTGAGAGGGACATACACCTTTGATTATGAAACTTTTATTCTATGCTCTATCGACAACTTTGGTGTTCACTGAGCTATTCCTGAAAGTCGCTATTAACAGAATTTCAAATAATCATTATAATAGCTTATTCCTATACAAAGCGTAGCCAGTAAGATATATAAACAGTATTAAAATAAAGGTACTTAACAGTTTATTTAGTCCGTAATGAGTCTCAACACCATCTAAAATACCAGAGTAAACCCCTGCCATGATGGCCGTTAATATAATTTTGCCTGGTCCCATGTATTACAACCTCTCTTCAAGACTCCTTGTATGTCATTAACTCTAATCTTCAACAATTCCCCTAAGTACAACCTATTCCAGAGACTTGGGTCTAACAATCCGATCACTAACAAACGCCACTACTATCCCAACAACGATTGGTAATATGGCAATTTCAGTATCGGAAGATGAAATCTTGAACACAAGGAATTCTATCTTTCCTATAAAACCAACGACATACAGCAACACCATCGACCCAATTGCGGCAATCAGCGGTAGCCAAAACGATTTAATCATAACCCCACCTCAATTCAATGAATTCTTAACAACTTTCTTTCAACTTAATACCAATTATTTCAAATTAGTTAGAAGAACACAATCCTATATTCTTTTTTAATGGCGTCAAATTGAATTATTAAAATATTAATACTCCAACAAGAATCATAAAGATATCGTCCTATTCAGAGGTCATGACTCCCAAATACTAGAGAATACGACCTAGTCCAGATAAAAATACTTATAGTATGATCGACTATATAATTACATTTATTAACAAAATGAGGTGGCAATCGTGATGGGTTTCCTTCAATGTTCAGTAAAGTATATGGTTGCGTGTTCAATGATTCTATCTGTTGGTGCTGCCGTAGGGGTGAAACCTACATTCGCAGCCAAGAATGATCGTGTAAAGCTCATAGAAGATGGCGGCGGCCAAGGGGGAGTCACCTGGATGGAGTATTACCGGAGAGCTTCAGGCAGTTATTCCATCATCATGTATCGAAGTTCAAACGGCGGGAATCAGTGGAAGGAAGTGACCTATACCCAATATGGAAATATCGTGAAGGTTTTGTATGGAACATACTAAGGAGAGAGGATGATGGATTTGGGATCTGTCATCTTTTTCTTTGAGAAGTGAATTACAATCACTAAGTGCAGACAAATTCCTGAGCAGTACTGTTTATGCCTTTAATGGACCAACGAAAAAAAGAACCCTTATTTTCAATTAAAGGGTTCCGTTTAGAGAGGGAAATCAATATCTCAAATGGTCTAACTTTAAATTTATTTATATAAATCTTTTTAAATATTCGCCAAATATTTTGTTCATAACTTTGGGTGTGTTTTCTACATAAACATTAATTTGTTCAATGTTTGATTCGAATTTATCAGAGTTTCTTTCATCTGTTGGAAAATCAGAAATTCCTTTAATAATAATACATTCAACATCATTCTTCTTACAGATATAAGCAATTGCACCCGCTTCTGTATCGGCTATTGTTATTTCGTTTTCTTTAAGTTCTAAATAGTCCTTCCACATAACTACTGCTTTATCAGCGGTGCCAATTGTTCCGGTATGAAAATCATTTCCATATTTTGATAGATCAATATCGACTATGAAGGATTGTTTAATAAAAGGCTCGATTTCTTTTACTGTGCAATCATATTGAACGGCTTCATCGGGTACAAAAATATCCAAATTACTGAACTTATCATCTATTCCTGCACAGGTTCCAGCAACGATTACTTTAGTTAAATTAAATTTAGAAATCATATACTGATTACCACCAACACCATTTACTTTTCTTACACCGGTACTATAAAAAACAAGTTCGGTATCATTAATTGTTCTTATGAAATAATCGCCATAAGGATAACCGAAACGTTCATTATCTTTTATGCCGAAATATTCCAATGTCGCTTCATATTCCCACTTCGTTGCTATACTTATTCCTATCATCAACTTATCACCCTACAAATATAATTTGTCACTATTGAATGTCTACACACGCTCTAAATTTCGTTATTATCACTATCCTTCTTTACTCTGTTCATCAACAATTCGTTACTAGTACATGTGATTTACCTCCAACGGTCTCTCTACTGGCTAGTGATGCATGCCTAAGGATTTATCGAAACGACTCCGCCATCTTAATCATGTCTTTTTTAGACAAAGTGACGTCAGATCCCCCTGGCATGTATTCCATTTCATATTTAATGGTATCCCCTTCGATCCATATCAGGCGGCTGACCTTTGCCGGACCTTCTGACTCGTAATAGCTTCCTTTGGATTGGCCGACTTTCACTTCGTCCTGATATAGTGTCAGATTGGTTCCTGGTTCAATGGATTGAAACGTCAGTTTGATTGTTTGTCTTGCCTTACCGGTCAAGGTCACCAGTTCTATTTCCCCTGAAGGATCCTCACTTGTTTTGGTTGTGACCTCCGCTACTTCAAATGGAGCCTTCGTAAGAAACTTGAATTTTGCGCCAAGGGATTCTGGACGATCTTTAGCTTCGTATTGATAAAAAGGGGCACTGGCGTTATTTCCGTCAAAGAGTCCCAATTGTGTTCCACCGAAATAAACGAATAGAGAGAGGCATGCGGCAACAAATACAAAGGACATCAACGGAGCGAATATGGGTTTTTTATTGATTGAAAAGGCTTTGGATGAAGGTTTCGAATGAACCTCATTCAAAATATTCTCCCTCATCTTATTGGTAAAACCACGGCCTTTGAAGGTCTCTTCTTTCATTAAACCACGCAAACGTTTAAGCTCATCCATTGTTATACACCTCGTTCCGTTTAATCGTTGAACCGAGCAGCGCTTTCCCTCTTGTCAATCGGGTCTTCACCGTATTGGTGTTCAAATCCATACATGCCCCGATTTCAGATAGCTTCATTTCTTCAAAATAGTAAAGAAAGATGACTTCCCGATACTTGATAGGCAGGGCCAACACGCTCTGGATCAGCTCTGAATTCTTTTCCTTCTCGATCACGGTCTGTTCCGGAGCCCCCATCTTTCCTTTCACCATGTCATTGATTTTATTGGATATACTGACCATTCGTGTATCCCACCGTCTTAAATAATCCTTACAGTGATTGACGGCCACGCTGATGATCCATGTTTTAAGGGTGGAATCCTCGCGAAAGGTATCCATCTTTTGATAAAACTTGATGAAGATCTCTTGAGTCAGATCTTCCGCCAGGCTATGTTCCTTCACATAGGAATAAACAATGTAATACACATCATTTCCGTATTCCGTCATGGCTTTCTCTAGTAGTCGATCCTTTTCCGATTTGGAGATATTTCCGGATTTCAAATGCTCACCTGCTTTTTATGTATCTTCATTAATTAAGACGTTTCTTATATAGATAAAGTTTGGATTTTTTTGCAATTTGTCAAAAAAACGCGCCTGGCGAGACCCCTCGACAGGCGCAAACGCTCATTGCATGTTCATACTTTTTCCCTCTTCATGCCTGACTGACTTCCCTAAGCTTGCGAGGCTTCCCGCAATCAGGAACTGCGCCGAGTAGTAGGTTGTCATGATCAGGACATCCGAATAAGGGATGGTTGACACGAACATATTCCATGACAGAATGGAGTCCGAGATGACAAACAGGATGCTTCCGGCAGTAGCCAATAGGCTATCGGTCAAGATCGCGGTTAGAGCCATCAGGGAAATGACCAGCATATAGGCAACGACGGGGATCACGAGTCCATCATTTCCTTCGGTTTGGAGCGCGGTAATCAGTTGTCTGCCGATGAAGAAGGAATACAATCCAATCGGGAAAATGGAGGCTAGGCGCGTCATGTTCGTACGGGACATTTTGATAAACCCTGTTAAATAGAAGACATGTCCAACAAGGAAAGCTCCGAGACCCGCTACAAATGAGACCGCGATAAACCCGTCGCCAAGCATGCAGAAGAATAAGCCGATGATGATAAGGCGCATGGCCGGTGCGGGTCTTGCGGGCAGCTGACGGAATGCGTAGAGAATGATGAGTAGCATCGGGATCAGTTTAAAGACGATTTTTAATGCTAATGGTTCTGCTGGAATAATGAATATGTAGAGGACGGCCATGATTCCGATCAGAGTGGGGAGGATCGATTTTTTCAACATCGTTCACATCCTATTTATGCGATTTATTCATATGGCATATATACTATCTTTGGAGAGAAAATTCCTTCTTTAGAGAGCATTATAGTATTAAAAGAAGAGTCTATCCCAATAAATGTCTGAAATCCTCCCTCTCTTTCAAGGACAAGACCAGTAATTAAGCTGGTATAGACGATTTTCAATCCTGATTTGGGATAATTTAGCCCCATTTTGAATTTATTGAACCACTTATATACATAATTGATCCTCTGTGTCGAATATTCTTGATACTTGCTCGCTCCACATTCACAGGGGTCATTCTGTACGGACTTGAAGACAGGACATTGACCGTGTTCGTGGACTGATCAAAGGTTTCTCCATATTCTTTCATCTTGTCGATCTGGTTATTATAGATATTCCCTTTTATTACAAGACCTTCATGCGTTACTTCGTATACTCCGCCTTTTTGTTTCATATCCACTTCCGGCAGTGTGTTTTCAATAAACAGATTGTCGGATTTTCTGTATGTCTTACCATTTGAATCCGTCGCGACGATTTCGACCTCATAGTTCCCTGGAGGAGCCATGGTTTTCGAATAGGCTACCGGATTTTCGGCATTTCCTGTGAACGGATAGTACAGGCCGACGAATCCAAATTCAAGTCCATAGAGATAGTCTTCCGGTAAATAAAACGGGAACGAATCGATCACCCCAAGACCTTCTCCTGTATCTGCATCCTTCAGGATGATGTCCACCTTTTCCATTCCGTTATTCAGGGCGAAGGTAATAGGTGAGTATCCCATATACCCATTATTGAAATCGCGTCGAGTCGTGAAAGAAGTAAAATGGGCCGTCACTTCTTTGATGCCTGTACCCAAAAGGCGGAAACCCACTGGCAGCTGGTACACCTCATCCGGATTCTCTCGATTCGTGAACGTCACCATCCCTTCATAGAATCCCGGTTTAGCCGTTTTCGGGATGTTCAAGAACACATTCTGATTCTTGTCTTTTCCAGCTTTCACATTTACAGCTTTAGGAAATGACAGGCTTACCCCATTTTCGTTCATGCTTTGGTTGCCATCGATCCCATTCTCTTCAAACGAGATGGCAAACTTCTTCTGCTCATCACTGTTATTATGAATGGTCACCGATAGACGTTCAGATAGATTATCCCCTGTTTGGCTTATACCTCCATAACTCAGGTCACCGCTATGCTCGATAATCTGATCCACCAAATGACTTGCATGATTGTGTGTTTCATCTTCATGGGCTTCCTCTGAATCTGGAGATGCTGTCAGGATCTCGTGCTCCACTTCGATTTCCACATCGGCATGCATTGCTTCATAGACATCGATACGCCCGGCACCCCGTTCAAATACGCTCGTATCCCCCTTCACTTCATCCGCTGTATTCATCAGCGCTGTTTTCACATCTTCCGGCTTTAAGTCCGGATTTTCCTGAAGAAGAACCGCTGCCGCCCCCGCTACATGTGGCGCTGCCATCGACGTTCCGGAAGCCCGTTTATAAGCGACATCATAATTGCCGATATACTCGCTTCCCTGCATATAACTTGGGACAGAAGAATAAACACCGACACCCGGCGCAACGATTTCCGGTTTGATGTCATGGGTGATTCTTGTCGGCCCGCGTGAACTGAAACTGGCCAGGTGGTCCCCTTCAGACTGAACCTCTTCAAGATGATTGAAGGAGAATGTACTGTCTTCTTTTAAAGATTCCAGAATGGCTTGTCCATCTTCATATGTTAATGAGAATCCTGGGATGAACGCCACTTCTTCCCCAAAATAATAAGGAATATGCCCTTCTCCCGGGTTGTTATTGAAAATAAGCGCTGCCTTCGCTCCATGTTGTTTGGCAATATAAATCTTTTCATTCACACCGTTGGTTCCCCTTGAAATCAAGACGACTTTGCCTTCTACATCTTTTCCTTCGTAGTCGGCTTCCCGTCCTAGCCCTACGTATGTGATGGAGGCTTCTGAGTCCAGGAGTCCATCCAGGGAGCCAAAGTCCTTTCCAAGTAAACGAATATCGGTAAGTTCCATGCTTTCCGATCCATTTACAAGAACTCCCTCCGCTTTGGAAGCCGTAACTGAATAATCACTTGCTCCTACGGTGATTCCGAGACTCGCTGTTCCAGGTGCGCCCAACGTATACTGGTCATCACCGGAGTTTCCTGATGCCACGATGGCGACTGTACCTGACAACATGGCATTGTCGATGGCAATCGAAGTAGGATCCAAAGGACTGATGGAGGAACCGCCAAGAGATAGATTGATGACGTCCATCCCATCTTCCACGGCTTTCTCAATACCAGCCATGACTATTGACATTGCCCCACTGCCGTAAGGACCTAATACCTTATACGCATAAATATCAGCATCGGGGGCCACTCCTTTGACTCCATTCCCTTCCTGATTCCCGGCACGGCCGGCAATCGTTCCGGCTACGTGGGTGCCATGAGAGGTGTAATACGTTGATCCACCCAGTGGATGGTACTCCAATAGACCGGAATCCAGCCACTCTTCATACGTCGTTTCCATCGGGTCGTCATCATTGTTGATTAGATCATATCCACCTTTGTAGGCTTCTTTCAAGTCAGGATGATGGTAATCAATACCCGTATCCAGTACCCCTACTTTAATTCCTTCGCCGGTAATACCTTCTCCGTGGGCAGCTGGGGCAGAAATCTGTGACAAGCTATCCATCGCAGGTGATGAACCCGTGTTCTCATCACTTAAAAGAACGGGATCTACCTTAATCTCCGCGTCAACATAAACCGCTTTGACTTCATTGTATTTCAATAGCTCCTTCACTTCACTTGCCGGCAGTTTCATCGCGACCCCATTAAAAGCCTGACGGTATTCCTTCCCGATTTGAATCGGAGACTTCCCTTTGGCTTTCGCCTGCTTCTTCGTTATCTTTTCTTTAAACTGATGATGGACTTTCTGTACCTTCTCTTTAGCAGCCTGAAGAGAAACCTTCTCTCCCTTAAGCTCCTTCTTCTTCACTTCCACCTCCGCAGGATCTTGTGAAAACTGAACGATAACTGCAATCTCTTCATCAGAATGTACATTGATCTCCGGTGATACAAATTTCTCACCGGCTTGGCTCTGCCCCTCATGAATCCGCTCGCGATCCTCCTTGGTGGCATGTTGCAAATACTGTTCCAGCTTGTCCTCTGACGTTGAGTTCCCTTCGGCAAACGAAGGCGAAATGCCCGATATCAGTAAACTGGTTGCCAAGAAACTCGTTGTGACTGCCTTGAATGGTTTCAATTACATCCTTCCTCCCTCGATTAGATTGACTTTGTTTTGTGTTGGAGCGTACCACTTCTTGGCAATTGGGTTAACTGCTTCTACTAACTGCGTTCACTTTTCATTCCATATAAAAAAAGATTAGTCTCCCCGAAGGTATGTATGCTGTCGATAGATGAAAAAGTAGTAGGTTTTCGAGATGAAGTAGAGATGTAGATTGATAGAAGATGAAGTAAGTCGCAAGAAGTGATTCGCACGCAATCTAGTGATGTTAGTTGAATTTTATAATGTTTCAACACATGGGACAATTGGGGTTTTTATTCCGCTTTTCTTCCCTATGGAAATAAGGTTATCAGTGATCTATCTCCATATTTGCCAGCAAGAAAGAATCTTTTTTGGTCTAATAGTCTTTTGCGGGTTGGGGTTATAAAAACAGAACGCAAGAACCTCTCGTGATGAGTGGTCCTTGCGTCAATCATTGGAATGAAGTTGACTGTTGAATGATTTCTCCCCCAGGACTTACACTATAATGAGCAATCGAGTTGGTTGCTGAATCTTCTCTCAAAAGCCCATCTTTATAGTTAAACGTTATTTTCCATGCCTTTGAAGAACTACTGAAGTTTGTTTCATTAGAAAGAAGTTCTACGTCATTCATACTGATTTTTTCCCGGTTTGTTTCATTATGTTCCTCTAAATCTTTTTCAAATTGTTCCATGGCAACGGCTTCTGCTTTCTCACTGTCAATGCCTCCCGTTCCATCATCCGCACACCCTAGTAATGAAAGGACTGCCATCAAGCTTATAATGGTTACCATGATTCTTTTTAAATGAAACTTCCCATTCCCCTCAACCATTGGGACCTCCACCTGAATGGTGATTCTGATTCATGGCTTGTTGGGAATGCCGGGCAGACTTTTCATAGGCTTCATCCCTTGGGCTTCGGGACGTATTCTTTATACTATCTCCATAAAACTCCATCTTCCTGGAACCGATCCAAATTCTAATAGCAAAGTATAGGACCAGGATTCCGACGAAAATAAAAAAATACATCATTTCGTTTCCCCCTCCTTACTCTTTATCTTCGGTTAATGTCAATTATTTCAAATATTTTGGTGTTGGGCAATACCTTTTAATGATTGAATCCCCCACCAACAAATGGAATAATATACCTATACCTTATCCATCTGGAGGAATGTCCTATCCGTATGCCAACACCTGAAGTTGAACAATACTTTCAAACCATTGATATCAACACATTTAGTGTAAATGAAAACGGGGAGAAGCTGGTCTTCAGCACCAATCTGAACGGGGAGTACAACCTGTGGGCCATGGATTTGCCCCATTCATTTCCCTATCCGCTGACGACGATAAATCAGAAAAGCAGCCTCATCCATATCGGTTCTGATTACATTGTCGCTACGTTTGAGAAGGATGGAGATGAAAACTATCAGCTGCATTATTTACCCATATCAGGAGGAACCCCCCTGCCTTTCAATGAAGGGGAAATCAGTGCGACCTGTTATCATGCCTGCTTTACGACGAATCATGAAATGGTCTACTCCACCAATCACGAAAACTCATTATTGAATATCTACAAAACGGATTTGCAAACCAATCAAACCACCCTGATCCAAAAAGGGGAAATTGCTCCGACCGTGGTTGCAGCCGTATCTTCCGATGGGACCTATGTGTTCACGGAGACCTACTCCAACACCCATGTAGCAGCTTTCTATCAGTCTACTGACGGGAAAATCCCACTTGTCCCGGATCCTGGCATCCCCCATACGATCCGTGATGTTCTGTTCGCTGACGGTACCGTTTATTTTACAACTAACTATGAAAAGGAATTCTCTTATCTCGCTTCTTTTAATCTCTCAACCTATGAATTCCAGCCTGTCTTCACCTTGGAAAAGGAAGAAGTCACCTCCATCCAGTTCAGTGCGGACCGCTTAGTGGTTTCCACGGAAAAGGGTGTGAGCGATCGGCTATACGAATATGATGCTACGGAAGGTAAGCTTGAGTCCATAGACACGCCCTGTGATGTGATCAAAAAAATGATCATCACGGGACAAGGATCGCTTTTTGTTTTAGGCCAGTCAGCTGACAGGACCGATACGATTTTCAAAAGGGATACAGACGGTGAATGGACCCAGGTGACCAATACCAAAGTGCTTGGTGTACAGGAAGGAAGTTTGATCAAGCCGGACATCGTCCATTATGAAAGCTATGACGGACTCAGTATCGAAGCATTGCTCTTCAGACCGCGACATGCGAACGGCTATACGATCTTATGCCCACACGGGGGTCCCCAGAAGGTAGAGCGAATGAAGTACCGACCATTATTTCAATACCTTGTCCAAAGCGGATACACCCTCTTCGCCCCGAACTTCAGGGGCAGCAAGGGATACGGGGCCTCCTTCGAAAAAATGGTGGAACAGAATTGGGGAGACGGCCCGAGGCTCGATTGTGTAGCCGGAATGGAGTGGCTGCTACAGGAAGGAATCGCGGAAAAGGGTAGGATCTTTGCCATGGGTGGGAGCTACGGCGGATACATGAGCCTCCTCCTTGCCGGAAGACACCAGGAGTATTTCTGTGGCATCGTCGACATCTTTGGCATATCCAGCCTGCTCACCTTCTTGCAAAACGTCCCGGCGAGCTGGAAGCCACTCATGAATCAGTTGGTGGGAAACCCCTAAACAGATCACGACAAACTTGTAAGGGATTCACCGATTACGTATGTAGACCAAATGAATACACCTATGTTCATCATTCATGGACAGAACGATCCCAGAGTGAGAATGGAGGAATCCGAGCGTATCGTGAGCCAACTGAAGGAAAAAGGGATCGATGTGAAGTATCTTCTTTTTGAGGATGAGGGTCATGGATTTTCGAAGAAGCGGAATGAGATACGGGCTAATAAGGAAATTAAAGCATTTTTGGATAGGCAGGTGAATGGATAGGAGCCAAAAGGACAGGTTCCTTGGCTCCATTTCACCTTCGTACATAATCATGCCAGGTTGTCGAATGTCATTAAAAAAGACCCGTCTCATCGACGGGTCTTCTATTTCATACGAATAAAATATTTCTTCATTTCCCTTTCAGAGATCATCATTCTCCTGGATAAGTCTCTCGTCCGTAAAACATACTCCTTGATGCCAATATACTCAGATTCAGCAATCAAGTAGAAGTGGGACCCCTTTTTGAACCCCCTGAAATCGCTTTTTAATTGATATCTTTTCAGCATTGTCTCTAGTAACTCCTTGGTTCAATACAAGCCCGTAATCCCATAGATCACTGGCTCTTCTCCACCTGATACGACTCCGGATAGATCGTCTCGATTTTCTTTATAAAATAATAATGTTTATATAAAGCGAGCCCGATCATGATAATCCGAACGAATAGGATATCCACGAACACTACTGAAAGCAGGATAAAGAAATCAGCCGTTACGTTGATCCTGATCTTCTCTTTCCGGGTCATCCCCTTCTTTTGAAGGAGGGCCAGAACATATTTATCATAGATGACTGTGCTCTTAAACCACCGATCGATCCGCTTGGAACTTTTCGCAAAGCAAAACGCGGCAAATAAGTAAAACGGACCTCCAGGCAGAACGGGAAGCACAGTGCCGGCAATCCCGAACACCAGGGATATCGAGCCAAGCAGCATAAACAGGATGCTCTTTATCTTTTTTAGTGTCATGATTGATTTCCCCTACCATCGCTATATTGATAGACATTCATTATCTACTTTATTTCAACCTTCATTGTACTATAACTATAACAGGAAGGTCCGGGTAGTTGTTTAGGGGATTTTTGTTAAATGTGACGATTACTGGGCGATGAAGAAAAGGGGCTGCCCCAAAAGCGTACCCCTGTTGGTTTCTCTAGTATTTACTATTCTAACGCCTAACAAACCTTGCCCGATCCCACTCATCTTTAAACTCCTCTAGCGACTGCTGACGCTTCTCCCTCTCATCACTCACCGCTTTCAACGCCACTTCATATAACTCCTTACTCAACCGCCACTTTTCCATTGACCGGTCTTTTTCCCCGCCAAATAAAGCAAAGGCAGTAGCCCCCATTCCATACACATTCGTGATTTCATCAATCGCTGCTCCACGTGTGAATTCCTCCGGCGACATAAAGCGTGACGATCCCCACATCCTGCCCATCGTATTGAGATAGGGTATGTTGGAATAGAGATCAATATCACAGATGAGGGTCTTCTCCTTGTGAAAATCATACAGGACGCTGCCGTCATAAAAGTCGATGGCCACATAACCCTGCTTGTTCACGTGAATGTGAAAGTCCAGGATATCATTGAATACCTCGAGCCTGGTGCTGTCCGGCATCTGCAAGAACTTCTCCCTGGACATTGGATACATTTTTCCCATGCATTCGCTGTCTGTCCATTCAAAAATGGCGGCGAATCCTCTACCGATCTCCTCCGCACGGATCAACCGGATCAAATGAGGATGCGCCAAATCTTGATAAACCTGAACGGCAGCTGTAAGCCCAGCGACGGCATCTTCAGGTTTGCCGGCATATCTCTCTGTCGGTGCTCCGGCAAATTTTATAAAATATCTCTCATCACCGTTCTTTACCCCGAAGCAGATATTGCCCGAATCCTGATCATCATAAACTTTGAAGACCTCACCATATTGCTCGATGAACGAGAGGTCGAAAGGAGACTTTAATTTGTATGGGATCTGATTGATGTACTGAATATAGAAGTCCTCCAAATACCAGGTCGGCACTGGATTATTCATATCTTCAAACCATCCCATCACTTCCTTTGCCTGATCCTTCATGACGTTCACCTCTTCCTCACCGAAAGCGATGGCCCAGGGAACGGACGACAACATATTGCTGCTTATGTAAAAAGCCATGAGCTTGAAGAATTCCTCCGGCGGCCTTCCGTTAAAATAACCGTTGAGCTGGCCGGTGGCAAAGTGCGGACTGACAGAAGCGCTCCAGACGATGCGGTTGAACTCTTCCCACGGGTCACCGAAGTCATGGCGGTTGAAATCGATGACAGAGAGTTTCCCTTTTGGTGAAATGACCATATTCCCCACATGATAATCGCCGTGATGAAAAGATTGCGGCCTCCCCCGAAGGAGATGCCTGTTCGACTCGATATATGTAATGATTGGGTCGCCTCCTTCTATTTTGATAGGGCAGTCGTTGTACTGCTTGATCTTGCCATCCGCTTTACGGTTGAATTTCGTTTCCCACTCCTCTTGACCACCCGGCGCAGGAATCAAGTGGATTTCCTTTAGGATGCGCCCGGATTCAAGCCCCAGTTCATATTGCTCGGTATCGGTCAACTTTGGCAACACAATTTGCGCGTCTTCTCCCTCGCACCATGTAAAAAGCGAATAGACAGTATGGCCGTTGTCACAAATGCCGAAGTCAATCGGCTGCGATATAGTGAGCCCACTTTTGGCTAAACGTTTCATCACCTCAAACTCGCTCTTCTTCATCTCATATGATGAACGATCAGCCGTGCGGAGCAGGAGTTTCTCGCCCGTATCGGTTTCAATATAGTATTTTTTATCGCTGGACCAACCCTTGTTGATAGGTTTGATTTCTCTAAATGTGCTGTAGCTTTTTATATCCTGCAAGATGCCACCTTCCTTTTAGCGTTTTTGACCTATGGGCTTTCCTGCTCACCGGACCCGTCAGATGACACCGGGCATGCCCCGTCTTTCGTCACGTTGTCAGGAACGAGAATCAATGCCCAAAGAATCTATGTTAAGATGAGGGGAACTTCATCAACCTAGGAGGCTGCTAACATGAATAGAAGAATAATCATATTATCGATCCTGCTAATCTTCCTGTTTATTGGAATAGCCGTTTTGTTTATATAGAATACATAGAAGTAACTTCCACTTACCCGGTGAAAATCATGGGAATGATAATGAAAGTGGGAACTTAGGAATCCCGGAATCTCTTAATCTCACTCATATTCCAACCGCGCGGGCATACTGGGACAAGGTGCCTGTCCCTGCTGCCCCACCTAAAACAGGTCCGTCCCTCACTCTACTAAAGCATTAACGCAGTGAGGGACGGACCTCTGTTGTATGTTTAAGGTTACTTACCTTTCCTTTTTCTTCATATATCGGGAAGGATAGGATGACGGAGGTTCCTTTGCCCGGTTTGCTTAGGACTTTGATGGTGCCTTTCATGCCTTCTACTAGTTGAAAGGCGGTCATCATCCCGAGGCCGGTCCCGTTCTTGCCTTTCATGGAGAAGTAGGGTTCCCCGAGGCGCATGAGTTGTTCCTTGGTCATCCCGATTCCGGTATCGTTAATGACAATGAATACCTTTTCGCCTTCAAGGTAGCTGAAGATTCGCAGCGTACCGCCCGCCTCCATTGCCTCCAATCCGTTTTTCATGACGTTGATGAGGACCTGCTGAAGCTTGTTGGGGTCGCCTATAATGGAATGGTGATGAAGGATGCTCGCCTTCAGGACGATTCCCTTTTTAATCGCCAGGGGCATGATGATTTCCTTCGATCGGTTGATTTCATCCCGGATCTCCACTTCCACCTCATGCTCCGGGTGTGGCCTGGCAAAGTTTAAATATTGATTGATCACCTCTGTGGCACGGTCGATTTCGCTGACGGCCACCTTTGAAAGTTCACTATTGGTACTTACGTTGGAAGGGTCTTCATTTATGAGTTGAAGAAATCCTTTCACCGTTGTCAGAGGATTCCGTACCTCATGACTCATGCTGGCAGCCAGGTGGCTGACCACCTGCATTTTCTCATATTTAATCGCTTCCAATTGAAGAGTATAGATCGTGCGGATTATTTCACATAAGTAAAAGACAAAGAACGTCGACCCGCTCAGGACAAAGGAATAGACCAGGAACGAGCTCGTATAATCGAAATCAAAGATCATGGACGGGATCCACAATGAAAGTACCGAGTAACCGAACGACATCAACGTATACCAATATACCCTCGTCTTCCATGCTTTGTTCTCCAATCTCGGACGCATATACATAATCACAAACGTGAAGAGAATCGCCATGATCACCGTAACCACTAATCCCGGCCCCATCATCGGAACACGGACCGCAATCATCGTGACCGCAAGCCAAGGCAGGACCCTGTTCCCACCGTATATCCCCCCCAATAGAAAAGGGATGAACCGCAAATCATACACAAATCCATCTTCCAATCGTACGGATAAAGCGAGACTAAGCAACAGGAGAAGCGAACAGGCTAAATAGATAGACTGTGGTTTAATGTGGAGCTTATGTACTTTATTTCGGGAAAGATAATGAAAGCTTATAAGTAAAATCATGATCAAAATGACAAGGAGGTTCAACAGTAAACCAGTCAGCAAATCAGAATGATTCATCGCCATTGCTTCCCTACTTTCAGTTATTTTTTAAAAATTAACAATACTTACTTTTTAAATTCTATTATAACTGAAATTAATCGAATTTGTTTTATAATTAAAAAGTCCCAACTTAACTTTTCGACAAAAAACATGATGTTAGCAGGAGCCACGGGGACATTGTCCCAATAATATACATCGGGTCACAACAAAAATAAAAAAAGCCCGGAGATCCCTCCGCACTTTTCAACACTATTCGTCGCAACTGGTAGAATACAAAATCGGTATGTCGCACAACTCTTCTTCCATTACATCTGCAAAGACGCTTGCGGCGACAGCTGTAAAGGTATTGCATAAATTGGATATATCATCATTAAAGAACTGTATCACTTCTGACTTGAACACAGGGTATACAGCATTCGGACCACCCGGCATCTGCGGCTTGACCACAACTTCGATAAAATACGGGTTACCGGACAGTGCACTTTGAACAAGATCCGCGACTACGAATGAACGCAGCGGACAGGGTAACGGATTGACGATTTCCTGATCCCCATTAATGACCACTACACTTACACTCACATTCCCGAATTCAACCGGATTCTTCAAAAGCGTCGCCAATGCGATGGCTTTTTCACCCCCGATAGTCGTAACAGGAATTATATAATTGCCAAAAGCGGGAATCAGCGGTCCGACAATCACACTCGGATCCTGTCCAACCGAATATTTCAATTCATTTTGGTAAGTCACCCATGGTGGAGAAAGCTGGACAGCCACCTTTTCATTCATTTCATTTTCCATCTATTTAATCCCCCAAATCAATCTATAAAGTTGTACCACTTTATATCATATTTTGATAGACGGGATTGGTGTGGGACAAAGGAACAATTTATGATAGAAAAGTAAATCAGGCAATCCTGGACAGGTTCACCCACGCCGGAACAGTCCTTCAATGGCAGTTTTATTTCCGAACGTACCGCAGCTTCTAGGTCAAAGAACCCGTGGCTTCTGATCTGAAGACCTCAACCATTCTCTTAGCAGCGGGGGATAAACTCTTTTCTGAATCCAGACTTACCAAAGCAATTTCCCGAAATAATAATGGGAAATCTGCTGGTTGTAATTTCACTAACTGGTTTGTTTCCAATAAATTCTTTACCATTGATTCTGTGACAAGTGCCACTCCATTTTTTGAAAGAACTAAATCCAAAGCAGTAGATGGAGGTAATTCCATGACGTTCATACCTGGATGAATCATAGATTTTTGCCAATGTTTACTTTCATTACTCCAATCCACGATTAGGTAAGGATCACTATTCTCTATGATTTCAACGGATTTTCGATTTCCATCAGATGATGAAGCAAGTGGATGAGTATGGTGTGCAACTAAAATGAGTGGTTCCTTTATAGTAAGGATGGTTTTCACATCTGTATTATAGTACGGGGTTGTCACCAAGCCCACCTTAATAAAGCCGTCATACAGCATTTCAATCATTTCCTGATTATGCCCCGTATGTATTTCGACATGAATCTCGGGAAACCATTTATTGAGATGAGCAATCACTACACTGAATACTCCGGAGGTAAATGTAGGGAGGGTCCCGATCGTAACATGACCTGCTTTACCTTCTTGTATGAGACGTGCATTTTCAATCCCGTTTGTAATTATTTCAATGGCTTGTCTCGCATACGGTAAGAACCCCTTCCCTGCATCTGTTAATTCTACCCGCTTACCAACTCTATGAAATAGACCACTACCTACCTCTTTCTCTAATCCCTGTATCCTGACACTAATCGTAGGTTGAGAAAGATTCAGATGCCTTGCAGCTTTACTAAAACTGCCTAACCGTACGACATGATCAAAAGCTTCCAATTGATTAATATCCAAGTAAATGCCCCTCTTCTTATTAAAAAAATTAATACTAACTATAATCATTATCACCTTGTTTAATATGATGATTATACTATACTTTTCTTAGGATTACGTATGAGGGGAGGACATGCAGCAGATGATACTAAGGAAATTAAAGGAATGTGCTGATCAGCAATATCAATTACCAAAAGGAATACTGGGGCAATACTTTGGAGAAAAGATGGCCTTACAACATCGAACAGAGACCCTCTGGACACTGAACTTACTAAATTTGACCGAGGAAGAAAGAGTATTGGAAATTGGATGTGGAGCAGGCTACGCCATCAAACAACTCCTTAAACGACCCAATGTCGAGTACGTAGCAGGACTCGACCTGTCGGAGTCCATTCTCCGTTCAGCAAAGACAAGGAATAGATGGGCCATTAATGAAGGGCGGGCTGGATTCATACAAGGAAATGTATGTAAGATCCCTTTAGACAATGACATGTTTACCAAGATTTATAGTATCCACTCCATCTATTTTTGGGATCTGACGATCGAAACCATTTCTGAGATTCATAGGGTCCTGAAGAACAACGGTTCCGTAACGATCACACTCTGCAACGGCAAGAATGGAGAGTCCTGGAGTGGAGTGAATCACATGTTGGAAACCCAATTACTTCCCTTAATGAAAAAGGCAGGCTTTAAAAAGGTAAAGCTAGTGAAAGGACCGGATTCAAGACAGTTTCAAACTGTGGCGGTTATTGGAGAGAAGTAATGGTCACGGGATTACAGGGTACAGCGTGTGGAGTACGACCTTATATTGAATAGCATGATGGCCCCTTATAATCCCATCCATCCTTTCACAGTATGGCCTATTCCGTCGAAAGTGTAGGTGCTGGTGAATGGCCCTGTAAAGACAGTAGGGAAGCAAATCCGACGAATCCCAAGGTCGGTGAAGACACCGAGGTCGACATAACAATGGATGGGGATAGAAATACTGAAACTATAAAACTAACCATGCAATGAAAAATGCAAACAAGGTTGTTGCATAGTGAATTCGATCACTCTTACTCCAGACATACAAAGGAAAAGCTCAGAGTCAAATACTCTGAGCTTCTTTGTGCGCCTTTTCCAGAAGAAAAAGTCTGTCCTCATAATCTGAAAAACTGGTATGAAAAATCCCTTTTAAAACGGGAACCGAATCACAAACTTCGTACCCTTCCCTTTCTCACTGAAAACCTCAATCGTCCCCTCATGCATCAGCACCAATTGCTTGACGATGGAGAGTCCGATGCCGAATTCACCGTATGGATTATTCGTCCGGGACAGGTCCGCTTTGTAAAATCTGCGCCAGATCGATCGGATTTCTTCGGGGTCCATGCCGATTCCTGTGTCTTCGATTTCGATGACGGTTTCAGTCCCGGAAGACGAGCCGCTTAATGTGATCGTTCCGCCAGAAGTGAATTGGATGCTGTTTTTCGTGATGTTGATCAAAATTTGTATGAGCCTATCATAGTCGGCAAGTACCGTGGCACTGGAATCTGCAACCACCCTGATTTCGTTCCCTTTTTCTTCAGCCTGGAAGTCGAGTTGTTCCTTGATGACTTCGAAGACATCCAGTAAGGATAGGGTTACTTTCGTGATGGTTACCTGGTTGGAGCGGATTTTTTCGTAGTCCAGGTTTTCGTTCACAAGTCTGATCAGCCGCCTCGTTTCCTCGCTTACGAGACCGAAGCTTTTCTCCTTCTGTTCTTCGGGGATCATGTCGTTTCGGATTCCTTCTATGACACCCCGAATCGTGGTCAGCGGTGTTCTCAGTTCGTGTGACACATCCGCCATGAACTGCCTTCTCCGGTTCTCCAAGCTGTCGATTTCCTCTTTGGATGCCCGGAGTTTCGTGACCATTTCATTAAAGTCTTCGGCAAGATCGCCGATTTCATCGAAGTTGGAACTTGGGACGTGAACATCGTAATGACCGGATGACACACGGGAAGTGGCATCCCGGATCCGCTGAATCCTTTTCACATGGAGCTTTGATAAGAATAAGCTGATCAAGAGTGAAATCGCCAGTGACAGGAGCACGATATATAGAAGATATTTATTGATTTCACTCAGCATTTCCCTCGAGCCGCTGATCGGGGAAATCAAGATCAGTCCGCCGGCCAGCTGATCATTGATGAGCCGCGGCATGATGACGAGGGATACGGCCTGGTCAAAACGTCCGAAATCTTTTTTCAGGGGGACGGTTTCACCGCGTTCGATTTTTTGCCACTCTTCCTTTGAGAGCTCGATCCGCGGGTACACCCCTCCCCTGGAGAAAGATACCTCGCCTTGTCGGTTGAACGTGATCACATCGATGTTCCGTGCATGAAGCAAGTTGCTGTATTCCTCCAGATAAAGAGGCCGTCTTGGACCCGGCCTTTCAAGGTCTGATAAAATTTTCTCCCCGTACGTCCTGAGTTCCGTGACCTTGTTTTCATAGACAAGATTTTCGACATAGTGGGAAAACAGGGTGCCAAGAATCAAGAAGGCGATGATGAGTACGCTTGTATGGCTGAGAAGCAGCTGATAAAGATATCTAATTTTCATCCCCTGCCGCCGCCTCATCGAATTTATACCCTACTCCCCAGACTGTATGCAGGTACGGCTTTTCCTTGCTGCCGATTTTGTTGCGCAGCCGCTTGATATGGACATCCACCGTCCGTTCATCCCCGTAGAAATCATACCCCCATACTCGTTCGAGAAGCTGTTCCCTCGAGAACACCTGACGCGGATGACGCGCAAGATAATACAGCAATTCAAATTCCTTTGGCGTCAGATTGGTAAGGGGAACCCCTTTCAGAAGGACTTCACGGGTTTCCTTACTGATTTGGAAGTCTGCCGTCGAGACATCGTGATTGCCTGACGCACTATTTTTCTCCCCTTGATACCGCCGCGAGACAGCCCGTATCCTCGCCATCAGGGCAAGGGGCGAGAAGGGCTTGGTCACATAATCGTCTGCACCGAGCTCCAGTCCGAGCACCTGGTCCGATTCACTGTCTTTCGCCGTCAGCATGATGACCGGGACCTGGGAACCTTCCCCCCTGATTTTCCTGCATATGGTGACGCCGTCCATACCCGGCAGCATCCAGTCCAGGATGACGAGATCCCAATTCCCTTCTTTATAACGCCGGTACCCTTCAGCCCCGTCGTGGACAAACTCTCCTTGAATTCCTTCTTTTATAAAAAACATCTCAAGCATGCTTGTGACACTTTTATTGTCTTCTACTACCAGCACGTTCATCAACATCGCTCCTTTCCCGACTGAACCATGGGGACAGCTACCTTGGCTCCTATCCAAAAGGGTGTCAAGGTACCTGTCCCCATGGCTCCCTATCTAAAGTATAGTCGTTTTGACTGATTCATTCTATTGTTTCCTCCCAATGAAAAACCCCCGCACATTTGGCGGGGATTTCCATCCTTATAATCTGTCTCTTTGGGATTCGGCTGATGGTGCCTCACTTTGTTCTGCCTCAGGTGCAGCTCCATGAGGACCTTTTCCATGTCCCGGACCGCCGTGAAGACCCTTGCCTCCCTTGTGGAAAATGAATCCCTCTTTCTTATTGAACGGAAAGAAATCCAGCTTCTTCGCTTCACCGGCATGATCGGTCATGATCTCTTCCATCAGTTCTTTGGACGTTTTGCCTTCTGTTTCAATCCCCAGTTCTTTGGCAGCTTTTAGAATGGACGCTTCAAAAACCTCTTCTTTCAATTCATGATGCTCTTTTCCTTCTGTTTCAATTCCTAGGTCTTTTGCCTGCTTCAGAAGTGCTGCTTCCCTTACTTCATCTGCCAGTTCATCCATATCTTTGCCTTCGGTTTCCACTCCAAGTTCTTTGGCTCTTTGTTTAACCAGTGCCGCCCTTACCTCTTGAGAAATCTCTTCCTGGTCTTTTCCATCAGTGGAAATCCCCAGCTCTTTCGCTTTTTTGTTCAGTTCAGCTTGGCGGATTTCTTCCATGACTGCACGGTGATCTTTTCCTTCAGTTTCAATCCCTAATTCTTTCGCTCTTTTTTCGAGTTCGGCATCCATGATCTCTTTCGCGAGTTCCCGTGAACCCTTATCGGTGCTGTCGATTCCAAGTTCTTCTGCTTTTTCCTTCAACTGTTCCTCATTCAGATGGAACTTCCCATGCCCACCGCTGCGATGACCGCCAAAAGTGCTCTCCGACTTTCCGCTGACAACCGCCGAGTCGTTTGTCTTCGCGGTGTCCTCCTCAGCCGCAAAGGCGGGAAGAGCTCCCGCGATCCCGATTGCTAATACACCTGCCAACGCGAGTGTTCTCTTATTGTTCATTTCATTTCCTCCTTTTATAGGTTGCAGCTGCACTAACAGTATTTCCATAAATTATGACCAAATCATGAACAAACCATGGCCGGTTTATGAATCTTTCAATAGATTTTCGATTTCATACTCCTCTTTCTGTTCCTGGACCCAAGTCCCATACTCCGTTTGAAGTGCCTGGTCAAACAGAATATCCTTTATTTCCTCTTTATGATCGTCAAGAACCGCTTCTTTCGCGTCTTTTTTGTCCGTCACCTTGATGATATGATAGCCAAACTCCGTTTTAACCGGCTCACTGATTTCACCCTTCTTCATGGCAAACGCCTTCTCATCAAATTCCGTCACCATTTCACCTTTTGCAAAGTAACCAAGCTCCCCGCCTGATTCTGCATTGGAGGTATCAGTGGAGTATTCTTTCGCAAGCTCCGCGAAGTCCCCTCCGTCATCAAGCTTTTTCTTCACCTCCTGAGCCGTTTTTTCATCTTCAACCAGAATATGACTCGCCTCTATCTGTTCTGCCTGAGCAAACGTATCCTTATTCGCTTCAAAGTATTCTTTTATCTGATCATCGGAAATCGAGATTCTGTCCTCCAGCAATTTTTCCGTTAACAAAAACGATCGGACATTCTTTTTAACACTATCAAGATTCGCTCCGCTTGAGGCCAGTGCCTCATTGAATGCCTCTTCGCCCCCATAGGAATCTTTCATTGACTGCAGTTCCTCATCGATTTCACTGTCCTTGACTGTGATTTTTTTCTTGTCACTCTCAAGCTCCACAATCTTCTCGGCAATCAGAGTATCCAGGGCCGCTTCCCCGTATTGATCCACAAGGGTCGTATACAAGTCCTCTTTACTGATCGACTTGCTTCCCACCTTCGCCACCACTTCATCCTTCGAAAAGCCAAACATAACAAGCATCGTGCCGACGACGACAATGCCTCCTATGACACTCCATAATGTGATCGAACGCTTTTTTTTATCCATTCACTCGCTCTCCTTTGTTTTCAATTTTCTTGTATCCTTGTTTGGTTTCACGGTACCAGGTACATGCCTGGCACCATCCCACCACACACCAAATCGATTAGTTAACCATCGCATTACTAGTCAAAGTCAAAGTGATCGTCATTTCTTCTCCACCACGGAAAATGGTCAAATCAATCTTATCCCCAACTTTCAGGTCAGCGTACAACTGTCTTCTCAAGTCGGCCACATCCGCTACTGCTTTTCCATTCAGCTCAGTGATGACATCACCCTCTTTGATCCCGGCTTCTGCTGCCGCTGATGTGTCATCGATATTCGCGACAATCACACCCGACTCCACTTCCTTAGGCAAATTCCCCAAGTAGTTGCGCGGAACATCTGAAAGATTCGTCATTCCGATTCCGATATACGGACGCTCCACTTTCCCCGTTTCGATGATTTCACTAACGATCGGCAGGAAGTCCTTACTTGGAATGGCAAATCCAAGTCCTTCTACACCGGAGTTCGAAATCTTTGCGCTGTTGATCCCGATCAATTCACCCTTTGAATTCAGGAGCGCCCCTCCGCTGTTTCCGGGATTGATGGCCGCGTCTGTTTGGATGACATTCAATTCAGATTCACCTGCAGAAGTCTGCACTGGAATGGTACGATCGACGGCACTGACAATTCCTTGTGTAACCGTCCTAGATAAATCGAGTCCAAGTGGGTTCCCGATCGCGATCACCTGTTCACCGGCACGCAGCGCACTGGAATCCCCCACTTCCAACAGATTGTCCGCATATTTCCCATCGATCTTCAATACGGCAAGATCCGTCAGTGGATCTGCTCCGATCAGTTCTGCATCGGTCTTTTCACCATCATAGAGAGATACCTCAATCTTGGATGCACCTTCAATGACATGATTGTTGGTGATGATATAAGCACTGTCTCCCTCTTTCTTGAAGAGAACCCCTGAACCTGTCCCTGCTTGAGCTTCTTGTGAAGACCCCATGCCATTCTGCTGCTGATAATTGACGATTCCGACAATCGATTCTGAGGCATCCTCCACAATATTTGCCACATCACTGTTACCCGTTGAAACCGTTGTAGGATTGATTCCCGAATCACCCGAAGTCTCCACCTGCCCGTTGTCACCTGCCGATTGTTCGATACCCGGCTGAGCCAGGTTCTGATAGTAATCGGTTTGAGGCAATACCGTCAGTGTCAGGACCGAACCGATGATCCCCGCACCCACAGTGGATAGAAACCCTCTTCCTTTCAATGGTTTCTTCGGCTTCATGCTTCGTTGCATATCCTCTTTATTCACAGATTCCGTATTGTCTGATTCTATATGCTTCATTTCTTCATTTTGATTGTTATGTTCTAGCATTTTGTTTCCTCCTCTATTGATTTTTGCTCGGTTGATCTCTGCTGTTGATTTCATCTTAGAGGGAAAATGTTACGAAACTATTAACAATGTGTGTACAGGGTGGGAAGTTTTTAGGAAAACATTACATAATAGAAGAATAAGAGATCGTAGCCCGCAGGAACATTGAGCTCAGGGATAACATGAAAGGAATGGGAAGAACGCGGGTTGAAGGGACAACATTTCGCGGCAGTCTGTCGATTTGTCATCTTTCGACAAACGGATCATATGTAAAAAAAGTGGATCATAAGTTAGAATCCTGGATCATAAATCAGAATTTGGGTTTATAAATTCCCAAAGTGGATCATAAGTAACGAAAACCGGATCATAAATCAGGCGAGAGCCCTATATTACCCTTATCTTCCCTGTCAATCGTACGCAAAAGACATGAAAATCGACTAAATGATTCAATTTCACTTAAAAATACATTTATTAGGTCCCTTCAAAAGCGTGCAATGGGGCCAGTCCCTGCGGACCACGAAAGAGTAAATACAAACAGGTTAGAAGGGAATTCCCTTATATGTTAAAATAAACCAATATACAACCAACAAGGAATTGGAGCTGTAAAAATGAAGAAATCGAAAATGTTTATCGTGGCAGTCTTATTAACTATGTTATTCGCCTTCATGTCTGCTTGTAGCGATTCACCTGAAGAGGATGCTTCTAATCAGTCTGAGTCAGATGCGATTCCAGCAGGTACAGATGATTCATCTACAGAAAGCACAGTGGAATCCGATAACAACGAGGATAATCAATCGGAAGAATCATCAATGGAAGATAGCAACGCTCACGTAGACAGTAGTCAGGAAGAAGATCGTACTCCCAAAACAAAAATAGAAGGAAGAAAAGAATACCTGAACAAACTGGACAACATCCAAAAAGAACTCGATGCCATGCCGGATAAGAAGGATTCAGATAAAGGTGTCACGAACGCCATGAAAAACTATTATGGAGTATCTTACGAAAGGTATGACGAGGCATTAAATGAGATTTATTCACTTCTGAAAAAAGAGCTGTCTCCAGAGGTCATGGAGGAGTTAAAAGCGGAACAGTTAAAATGGATCGGACAGAAAGAAGCGAAAGCCGAGAAAGAAAGACTGAAGTATGAAGGCGGGACGTTTGAAAATGTGGCGTGGTACATCTCTTTATATGAGTCGACGAAGGATCGGTGTTATGAGTTGGTGAATGAGTATATGACGAATTAAATGATGATGGCGAAAGGAGAGGGAGTGATCAGGACTTCCTCTCCTTTCGTCTTTGAGCCGTAGGGACAGATTTTTTGAGGTTTCTTCACAAAGAAAACCCAGTCATCTAAACTAAGTCATAGCATTATCATTTTATTAAAGAAAGATGTAAAAAGAATTCATCCTCAATTCAGATAGGAACTATATTCAAATGCCGTTGTACCATATACATTTTTAAAGTGTTTATTTAAATGCGTTAAATCAACAAAACCGCATTCAGCTACTGCTGAATAGATATCTCCACTTTTCTCTATCAGTTGCTTTGCATGTTCGATTTTGACGTTCAGATAGTACTGATACGGGGAAATTCCTGTATGAACCTTGAATAGTCTGATGAACTGATATTTCGATAAGCCGAGTTCTTTAGATATGTCATCCAGTTTAAGTCCAGTTGCCAAATGGGCATGAAGGATATCTTTCGCTTTTTTTATTAAGGTGTTATCTTTCTTCATTTCTGTAGAAAGATCGGTTTGAATAAGACTATCCGTTAGAGATAAAAATAGTTCACTACAAAACGCATCGTCTTTATCAGCTAATATCCCATGAGCGAGATTTAAAATGCTTTGCTTCAGTCTATCATCATATACAATCGGAGAAGGAAAACGTATCATATCCTTCTTCTCAAGGGCTTCTAAAAGCAATTGCGGCTTAATATATAACATCACGTAATCAAGGCCGGACTCATCATGGGCCATTCCGTCATGTGCCTGTTCCGGGTTAAAAAGCATGACCCCGTTCTGATGGGAGAGTTGCAAGCTGCCGTCCAAGTTGTAACGCTGGATGCCTCGTATGGTTACACCTATGGCATACTCTTCATGGGCGTGCTTTTTATATGAAAATTCATTGATACTTGCTGACAATGCGGTAATGTCTGCCCTTTTTTTATAAATGAATTTCTCCAATACTTTCACCTCTTCACTCACCTATATCCATAGCATGAAGGCAGAATAGGCTAAAAATAACGCCATGATTACATTAGCAGCCTTATTGTACCTCAGTAAGAATTTTTTGAAAATGGTACCGAAAAGCACCCAAGTCGTAAAGGCCATAAATCCAATAACCGTTATAACGATAACCCCTGCTGTCACCGCAGGTTTCGAGATATAGAATGGCAAAATGAAACTGGGTATGACCGTCATGGTAAACAGTACTACCTTTGGATTTAGAAATTGCATAAGGAAGCCGGACATAAAAGTCCCCGATTGATGTACAGTAGGTTTTGATGTGTCCATTCTGTATATTTGATAAGCCAAATAGAACATATAACAACTTCCAAGTATCTTCATCACAATGAGGATTTTAGGAAGAATCGTCAGAAGGACAGTATTCAATACAGCTGAAATAAACAGCAGCAGTCCGAACGCTATCGTTGCCCCATACGTAAATTGCATGGCCTTTTTCGTCCCTAAATTATGTGCGGTGGATAATATAACAATATTTGTTGGGCCGGGAGTAAAAGTAATAATAATGCAGTAGAATAAAAAAGATGTAAAATCCATAGAGAAACCCCTTTCCAAGTGTTCTCATGTAATCATACATCTGTCTTTGATTTTTCTTATAGTATATTATTGCAGGAGCCCATTTCCTTACTTTCCTTGAACACTGTATGCTGTATCAGAAAAGTCTAATTCTCAACAATCATTTCCCCCTCACCATCAGGAATTTCAAAACCTTTAAGATAGGAGTCTAACAATTCTTCTGTAATCGGGAACGCATTGGCATCAAACCGCTTGTTCCTTATTTTAAGCCGTTCACGCAAATCATCAGGACAAACTTTTATATAAATCAGTTTCCATTTGCCACCGGACTTTTCGATGAGTTGTTTATATCGCTCCCTTCTGGCACGGTCCCAAAAGCTGAAGTCGATGACCACCTGTTGTTTATCGTGAATGAGCTTAATTAAAACATTGTGCAATTTACTTTCTGCCTCTTTCTTGTACTCCTCCATCTTCTCCATGGGGAAATCAATCCCGTAACGACCATGAGTCGCCCATATTTCTTCATCAATGGAAAGACGCACAAAGCCGTTTTTTTCTAATTGTTGTGAGAATGTCGTTTTCCCGGAACCGGCCACACCACACATCATGATGACCAGTGGTGTGGAAACACTCCGTTCACGATAAATCGTTTCAAAATTAAAATCGTTGAACATGTGGGCACTCTCCCCTTTATATAAGTCGGCGTTTCTTTGTAGTTACCCCAAACTTGCCAGCAAAACCATCATCCCATTCGTCAAACCGTGGATCAAAACCGCTGGCCAGATCGAATTCGTGCGTTCATATGCTAAAGCAAAAAGGATCCCGCTAAAGAAATTTACCGGCATGACGTTATATGTCGGGATGTGGATGATGGTAAAGATAAGCGAACTTAGTAATAGAGCTCCTGTCAACCCGATTCGAGTGCGCAACCATCGATATAAGAAACCGCGATAGAAAATTTCTTCGTATATCGGTGAGATGATCGCCGCAGAGATAAAGGCGATCAGTACCGTAAAGAACGTTGCATTTTGCTGCATGGCCTCTGTTTTGCTGTTCTCCCACGAATTGCCTATGAAACTCGTTAAAACTACGATGATTACGGCACCAACCAGTAAGATGACAGAATAGATGATTATGATTTTCCAATCTTTCACACCAAATGGTTTGACCCCTACTTCACTCCAGGAAATCTTTTTTGGGCGAAGTGCAATGAAATAAACACCTGAAAGTAGAATAATAGCTATGGTTAACCCCATTAACGTTCCAGCATACAGTTCATTGTCGAGCCACCCAGAATATAGAGGCTTAACCACGAATTTAATACATCCGATCACAACTACAAATTCAAGTAACATCAATAATATGAATTCTTTCCAACCCCATGGGTCCTGTTCTTTCCAGTTCATTTGACTCTTTTCCATCCATCTTCCCTCTTCCTATATATGGTATAATCCAACTATAGTAGATGACGTTACGTCACCTGCAAGCATTTTTTTCAGGAGGGAATGGAATGAAAAGATGGACCACCGGGGAGGTAGCCAAAGAGCGGAATATATCCATTCGCACACTTCGCTATTACGATCAGATTAATCTCCTTACACCAAGCTTTAAGGATGCGAGCGGAAAGCGTTATTATTCAGAAGATGACTTATTTACATTAGAGAAAATCATCATTCTAAAATCCCTTTCACTCCCCTTGGAGGATATTCGCGATATATTAGATAAACTATCTTTCAAACAAGTTCTAGTCTCACACTACAATTACCTGCAAGAACAACTTTCAACACTTCAAACAAGCATCTCCCATACGACTTCATTAATTCATATGATGGATCTGGAAGAATCTTTACCCTGGGAACGCGTCTCCGAACTGGTCCGCCGTTCACAACACAGCTCAAAGAAGTGGATAGAATATTTTTCAGAAGATGAACAAGTCCTCTTACAAAAGTCCGTTCCAACCCTCAGTAACAACGACGAAACAACCCAGCAGTATATTTCATTAATCCGGAGAATGGAATCGTGCATCAAACACAATGTGAAGCCTGAATCAGAAGAAGGCTTTCAAATCGGGACCAGGTTACTGGAACTATCAAATGATATGTTCCAAGGAGATAAAGAGTTGATGGATAAATTCTGGAAGGTACGAAAACAGCCTGTAGAGGATACCGGCTTATACCCGATTTCGGATGATGTATTGGAGTTTGCGGAGCGTTGTATTGAGTATGCAATGAGTTAAGGTGAGGGAGTGTGCTTCGAACAAGGCCACTCCCTTATATCCTGTTCTTTATGTTCGTAAAAATGATATAAACAAAAAAGCTGACGATGTAAATCCCAGATAACAAACATAGATATGAAATCGGGTTTGTCTGTAAGGCTATTAAAAAGACATCAATTGCGTAGATATCACTGCAATATTGAACATCTTGTGGCGTGAAAATGAATTCAGGCTTACATTCTGATTGCGGTAAGTAAGCGATTTTACTTGAGATAAAAAAAGAATAAACATATGAGACAAGAAATATCGGTAAACTAATAATGAATAAAATCCAACGCTTTTTCATTTGAATCCCCTCTATTTTGCTGCCAAAAAATCAGCAACCCTTTATATTTACGGATGACGATAATCATACTTTCCATCAGGAACGTCAATTTTTTGATCATTTATTTTAACGGTATCTTCATCTATCCAGTTAATCATTCCGGTTGTCTCTTCATATTGCCAATAGATATTTTTGGAGTCGTTATTTTTATTATTGGAATATAAAACACCAAGAACAGCATAATCGACAGTAGCTCCGCCGTTATTCAAGTAAGTTCTTACTGTGTAGGTACCGTTTGGTGATGTTTTTTCAGAGATTAGCTCCCCTGGTTCAATTCTTTCTATGTTATAAAATGCCCAATGAAATATGTAACCAAAAAAACAAAAAACAATAATGAAAACAAAAGACAAAGATATTATTACAGGATGTCTCATAAACAATGATGAAAAACGCCTAAACAAAAATAACCCTCCTCAATTAGCAATCTTCCAATAATTGTATCACAAATGTATAGAAGGGGAATCATGGGACAGATCTCTTGGCCACCTCAAACCCTCAATCTGAAACTCTACT